>JAHYIR010000017.1 GCA_019429305.1 Candidatus Cloacimonadota bacterium | reverse complement strand
CCTCTTAGGGATACAGGCAGACCAGCACCAAGAGCCATACAGGACTATGATAAAGTAATTGAAAGATGTACCTACATTTTAACTGAATATCCCAATAGTCGCTGGGCTGATGACGCTCTCTTTCTTCTGGCAAGATCAGTATATTACAAAAAGGTGAATCCACTGCAGGCAAAAGAAAGATTTCAAGATCTATTAAGGTTCTTTCCGAATAGCAAATACGTTCCGGAATCAAACATTTATATAGCAAAAATTGACTATGAGATGAGAGACCAAAGAGAGGCACATAGACGCTTACAAGAACTCCTTGATAATGAAAATTATCACGTCTATCATCCGGAAATTCTATTGTTGAAAAGCAGCTATTATTTAGAAGAAAGGGATTTTTTACGAGCTCAAAACCATCTACAAATGATCATTGATAACTATCCCAAATCACATCAGTTCGAAATGGCTTTCTTCACTCTGGGGAAAGCTTATTTAGAGAATGAGGAATATGAAAAATCTCAAGAGATTTTTGAGATCCTGCTCAATACTAGAGCATCTAGAAGAACAAAATTTAACTCCAGATATTACATTGCCTTGAATCGCTTTCATCTGCAAGATTACGATCAGGCATTAACCATACTGGAGAGATTGATCAGGCAAGAATATGAACCTGCTGAATTTCCCAAACTTCATATCTTGAAAGCTAGATGTCTGATCGGTCAAAAAGAATACAATGAAGCTGAATCTCTTCTATCGTCAGTTATCCAGAATAATAGTAGAACTGTTGTAGCAGCAGAAGCTAGTTATTATTTAGCGGAAATGTATTTTCTTGATCTGTTAAATTATGAGAAAGCAATTGAATATTACAACCGTATTCAGACTGAATTTCGTACTTCTCCTTTTGTGGAAAGAGGGGTAGCCAGAAGTGCTGTTGTTAGTCAAATTATTCAATTTAGCAGGCAAGACAGACAGATCAGTACTATTGATCTGATTAATGAACAATTTAAGTTGGCTGAGTACTATCTCTATGTCATGAACATGCCGGACTCGACATTGAGTGTCTACAAAGATATTGGTAAGCAAGAAGTACGGCTTAGTGCGCGGCTGGATAGTTTAAGGGCTATACCTGTCTCTGATTTAAGTAGAGAGATTCCTAATATAGAACAAGACGGAATCGTTGAAAGTGATGAGCAAAAAGATCTGGATCAAAAAGATGTTGATGATTTGCATGAAGAGAAGATTTATGATCATGGCTTTGATCTAAGTGAAGCTGACGAAGAAATGATCATTAAAATGCTGGAAGCAGGTCTTGATATTAGTGATCTGGAAGCAGAATTTCTTAATAGAGAAACAGTTCGGGATGAAGTTATTCCTGATGAGCAGGATGAAGATCAGGATAGAACAAATGAAATTGAAACACCAGATATTTATCCGATAGAAGCAGAAATCTCAAAACTGGAAGATGATCTTCATCTTTATCGTACTGAATTTGTACCTTATTCGATGTTTGCTTCTTCATGGGTTTGGTTGAATAAGAAAAACAGCCCAGCTAAAGCTGAAGAGATCTATGCAGAAATGCAGCAAAAAAATCCTTATAACAGATACACTTACGCTGTTGAATCGATGCTGGCTGGAGAAGAGATCAGATTTGCCACACCTTATGAACTGGACAAAGAAGAAGAATATGAAGATGCCATAACGCAGATTAATGACAACCCTACCGAAACTCTGAATTTGCTGAACTCAATATCTGAAGAACTCTCTAACATTGAAGCTGATGAAACGATAACCTTCTCCGAGAGATTGGAAAATATTTATTACAAGACACTTTTTACTCTGGGGTACACTTATTATTTTCACCTTAGTGACTCTCTCAATGCCAAAATATATTTCGATCGAATTATAGAGGAGCAGAGTGACAGTGAATACAGTCGGTTTATTGATCAGTTCTATCAAGACAATCATTTTGTTGTTATAGACAGTTTACCTGCTTTGCATCAAGAAGTAGTCATTGATGAAGAGCCGGATGAAACGATCAGCAAGGAAGAAGCAATCACAGAAGATATCAGAGAAGAAAAGTTTATCGAAGAGAATGGTGCAGGTACAAGATCTTCCGGACCTGACGACAAAATTGAGAATAGAATACTTGATTAGTTACCGGATCTCTCCTCAGATCTACTATCAACAGAATATCTTTTTTAAGTTCCTTGTTGTTCTGATAGGTATCGTCGGCACCCTTTTAGTTAAATGGCAATACTTACCGGCAGTTTTTATAGTAACTATACTTTGGTTGTTTCTGGACTTAGGGATCATTAGCCGGTATCTGAAGATACTGCTGAACATCCTACCTTTCTTTATCTCTTATCTGATCTTAGGTTTGATTTTCAAGATCTCCTGGCAGGAACAATTGATCTTTCTGGGAAGGATAACCTTGCTGTTGTTATTCTCAATTTTTCTGTTGAAGACAACCCGCTTAAAAGGTTTTTTGCAAGAAACAGAACAGCTTAGAAGATTGAGTTTGATCAATCAGATGTTTGTCTTTGCTCTGGCAACAGGATTTTTTGTTAAGATGTTTTATACTGAGATCAGAGATTGTAAGAATAAGATCAACAAGATTGATGATGTCATCAAAGTCGTCATCGATGCTTTCAATAATGCATATTCCCAAACAGATCACATAGAATCAAAAACTCACAGATTACTAAGCTCTAAGTCAACCGCAGAGAGTGAATTCTATCATTGGGCAAATGTCTATTTGACTTTTTTACTGACTGCATATATCTTTATTTTAGCTGTATGAGCAAGAAAATAAAGATGGAGATGCTGTGTCGAGATTTGTAGTAAGATTAGCTTATGATGGTTCTGCTTTTCAGGGATGGCAGAAACAACCGCATCAGAGAACAGTACAGGGTGAACTGGAGAGAGCACTGAGTGAAATAGCTAAAGAAACGATCACAACTATCGGTTCTTCCAGAACTGATACGGGAGTACATGCTCTGAATCAGTATGCTCATTTTGATTTTCCGATCCGGATGACCCCTGAACAGATCAAATTAGCCCTGATCACTAAACTGCCTAAAGATATGCAGATCATCAAAGTTTATAGGGTAGTTGATGATTTCAATGCCCGTTATCAGGCAATTGGCAGAAAATACAAATTCATCATAGCAAAAGAACTTACACCATTTAATCGCCTCTATAAGAGCTATTTTCCTAAATACAAGATCGAAAAAGTGAGAATTGACAAATGTCTTCCCCTATTCTTGGGAAGGACCGATTTTGAGTTTTTCTGCCGGAAAAGTGAAGATATTAACACATTTATTTCAGTGGTTGATCATTGCACTTTTTCTGAAACAGAAGAGGATTTCATCTTTGAAATAGCTGCCGATAGGTTTTTGCACAATATGGTGAGAAGGATAATCGGGACTCTGGTCAGATTATCAGATGAAGATGATATTTACTATATTGTTCAACAGCTTCTGGCTGGGAACAGAAAATATTTGCATCTCGTTTATACTGCACCACCACAGGGTTTGTATCTGGTAGATGTTCTATATCCTGAGGGAGAGTTTGCGAGAGAGTGAAAAAAAGTTGTGAGTTGTCAGTCGTGAGGGGGGAGTAAGATAGTTAGCTTTAAATATCTGACGAAGCATTTTTTCTAACACTGAATTACTCTGTGGTTCACTATTTCGGAGAATTTCTGTTTAAAGGTTCTGGCAAGTAATCTTGAACTCCAAAGACCTGCTTTCAGTTTAACTGAGAGAATTGCAACTGCTCTGAAAACTCTCTCATGTTTTTTTAGCTGCTTAGACAAGTCGGTTGCTTTGCCAAAATAATGCAAAGCATCATCTATTCTATTTATTCTCAGTGAATTCAGAGCTATAGCGTAGTACCAGGAAGCTTTTTCTTCTGCAGGCATGAGATGTCCGGCTTTGTCAATGAGCTTGAGTTTGCCCTTTATGCCGCTGATCCCCTTGCTGATAGAATCGTGTGTATTATAGACCTTAACAACAACATCGTCTTGCTGATCAAAAGTATATAGAGTGGCGATCCGGTAACTCAGTTCGATCTCTTGCATTGACATCATCTCAGGATCAAAGCAGCCTGCTTCTTGTATAAGGGTCTTTTCTATCATCCAACGAACTAAAAAGTGTGCCGCTATCCCCTGTAATATTTTCCTGTTGGTCTTTTTATATAGTTTATTTGAGCGGTCTCTGATCTCAAAACCTGTGAGGATAAACCTGGAACCGCTTTTTTGCAGGCACTCAACCTGACTCTTGAACCTGTGCGGCAGGTTTACATCGTCATCATCCAGGAAGACCAGGTACTTCCCTTTTGCCTGTTCGATACCAAGATTCCGGGCATTGTTTGCCCCCTTCAGAGGGTTCTTGAAGCAGCGGATACGAGCGTCTTTTTCCGCATAATCATTGATTACCTGCCAAGTATCATCAGTTGATTGATCGTCTATGATCAGCATTTCCCAGTTCGGATATATTTGAGCAAGATTACTCTCTATTGCTTCTCTGATCAAACTTGAGCGATTAAAAGTTGGAGTAATACAAGAAATAAGGGGGAGATTATCCATTATCTGTCATCCTCTTCGCCCTTCGCCCTTCGCCCTTAGCTCTTCGCTCTTAGCCCTTAGTTCTTCATAGAGAGCTTTGATATTGTTTATTAGTGTCTCTAAAGAAAACTTTTCTATGACTGATCGATAAGCTTCTGATCCTATATTTTGATATTGTTCAGGATGATGGAGCCAGTTAGCGATCTCTTTTACAAATCCCTCTTTTTCTTTAGGTGGGAAGATGAATCCATTGACTCCATGAATGATCAGATCTTCAACCCCGCCGACTTTTGTTGACATCACTATCTTTTGACAAGCCATGGCTTCTATGACAGCAACCGGTGTACCTTCATTGTTTGAGGTCAACAAAACCAGATCAAGATCTGAATAGACCGGCTTAAGATCTTCAATAAATCCGGTAATTAAAACTCTATGAGCAATATTCCTCTTCTTGATCTCCTCTTCAAGACTCTCTCTGAGTTCTCCGTCACCTATAATGGCAAAATAGATGTCTCTCTTTTGCAGCAATTCGTGAGCGATCTCTAAAAAGAGCTGATGATTCTTAACGGGCACTAATCTTCCAACAATACCGATAAGTACTCCGTCAGCAGGGATGTTGTATCTACTTCTGAATTTATTACGATCTCTTGTCGATGGAATAACACTATCTAACTGAAAACCGAGATTGATCACCGCTATTTTTTTCTCACTAGCAATTTTATAAGCAATGAGCTCATTCTTCTGTTGCTGGCTGATAGCGATTATCTTAGTGGTAAAGTGAGCCAGGGCTCTTTCAATGAAGATAAATAAACAGGTTTTCAGCTTACCGAAATATTCTCGGAACACGTTCCCATGAAAGGTATGGATTATTATTGGTACTCTCAGCAGGATAGCAGCTGATCTCCCCAACATGCCCGCTTTTGCAGTATGGGTATGAACTATATCCGGTTTTATTTTCTTGATTATCCGGAAGATGTCGATAAAAGCGTGCCAATCCTGTAAGAATCTCAGTTCACGGCTCATTTTTTTAACATAAATAGGGGTAACGTCATGTTGGGCTGCAAAGTATGACATATCTGCTTCATTATCTTCGATCTTTCCCGCTACCAGATGAGATTCAAACTGCTCATTGTTAAGGTATGCTGTTAAAAGGACCGTATGTATTGCCGGTCCCCCGATGTTCAATCTTGTTATGATCCGCAGGATCTTTATCTTAGGCATTTTTCCTGCAATATAGGCTTTATTTTTAACATACCGTTCACTCCCAATGGGCTTGCTATTTTTCCCATTGGTTTTTCCTGATCACTGCTCACTGATTACTGATCACTTTTTTCATCTGTGTCCATCTGTGGTTATGAAGTCAACTCTTTATATAACTCGCTGGTCTTTTTAGCTGTCAATTTCCATGAAAACCTCTCCAGATTTGCGATTGCCTTCTTTTGTAGTTCTGTTCTTTTTTCGATTGCTTCTTTAATGGCACGGATCAGATCTTCTTTTGAGAAAGGATCGAAATAGAGAGCCCCATCTCCACAGATCTCAGGAATACTCGATACATTGCTTACTACAGAAGGAACACCGAACTGAGCTGCTTCCAATGGAGGAAACCCAAACCCTTCATATATAGAAGGGAAGATAAAGAGAAGGGCATTTTTATACAAGCTCAATAAGGTTTCATGATCAACAAAGTCCAGATATTTGACATTTTTCGCCTTATCAATCGCCCTTAGGGTTGGTTGATACTTATAATTTTTCTTACCGACTATAACCAAGGTCATTTGATGAGCAGAATCTCTGTTCAATTCCTCTATTGCTTTGATCAGAAGAGGGTAATTCTTGCGTGGCTCCAAATGACCTACAGTCAACAGGTAATTATTTTTTAAGCCGGTCTTTTCGAGTAATAGCTCATCATCAAAACTGATCTTGAATCTTGTTTGATCAACTGCTTCGTGTATCGGTATGATATGGTTTGGATCAAAAGAGTAGAAGGATAAGATCTCTTTTTTGGTGAATTCTGATACTGTTATGATCTTATCAACCATCTTGAGCGATCTTTGAAAAGCATGTCTGACATATATGCGTCTAAAAAAGGTATAACTACCAGGATATCTACGGAATCTTAGATCGTGGACAGTTATGATCTTTTTACATCCCTCTATATACGGAACATGAAAGAAGGGTGAATGAAATATAGCGAATTTTTCTATTTCATATTCTTTTTTCCAGAAGTTAGGCTGCAACAAAGCACGCTTTATCTTCTGTCTACGCTTAAAGGGAAAGATCTTGTATGTTGCTTCTGCCGGCATGGTTTCGATCCAATAATCAAGATCATCGATCGAAACATAGAATAAATAGCTGTTCTTCTTATCTTCCCTTAAAAGATTAATTACCAGATTGTAGATATATTCCTTTATACCTCCGGATGTTTTGCCATAATAACAGCAGTTGATTGCGATCTTCATTCTAAAACCTAACCCCTATCACCATTCCACCTTTCCACCCTTTTTTGTGTGTTAATTCTTTATCATCTCTGTTCATTCGTGGACAACTCTTTTTTCTCTTCTTGATCAAGAGATAATACCCTCGCACAATAGATCAAACCTAATGAAAAGTAGAGATAATAAGTACCACCAATGAGCTCTCCGAAATTTATATTCACGACAGCAGTGATAAAAAAAGCAATTATCAAGTATAAAATGGATCTATCGATCTTCTTGCTCATCTTGATCAGGTAATTCACTCCGGCAAGCAAGATCAACATGAAGATCGAGAAACCTATCAGCCCTAATTCAGCCAGGGTTTCGGTAAAGACATTATGGGGGAAACGCAAGAATGATACTCCCCGAAAACTCCCTAAACCAGCTCCGGCAATTTTATTCTGCCAAAACAGTTCTAATGCCTGTAAGTTTGCTGCAAGTCTTAATTGAACAGTGATTTGGCTTTTAGGATCTCTGGAGAGCAATCTGTCAGCTATGTGAGACGGCATGAACTGTATAAAAGCGAGTACAAGAATGATCGAGACGAGTGCTATGACTATGATATAAAAAAAGCGGAGACGGATTGAGATCAGGACAATGAATGCAATCGCCACTATTATTGATAAAAGCGGACCTCTCGAGCCGGTTAAAAAGGTCAGAAAACCCTGTAAAAGCACCAAGAAGATGAGAATAGATATCTTGCCGATATTCTTTTCCGGTTGTTCGAGATAGATCTTTATGAAGTAAAGATTAGCCAGAATACTGAAAGTGAGATGACGGGCGACCCAGATGGAATTCAATCCCAGTGTGGAAAATCTTCCGTGTATATCACCACCGAAGAATGTTTCTAAACCAAATAGACTTAACAGACAAAATCCTGTGAAAAAGGCACCGAAAATAACGATCCCCTTAACTACAGCATTGAAATCGCTCCCTAACTTTACTAATAAAATAGGAATATAAAACAGGATAACATTGGTTATGAAATTTCTTAACTTTTCGCTACCGAAATCTCTGTCTGGGGTGATGAAAAAGACCGAGATTGCTAAATACAAGATCATTATCAAGACATACTTATCCATTTTTAGTGACGGCAGACGGATCTGGAAACCAATGACATTAGCATAAAAGATTAATAATAAGACAATTACGAAAACTCCATAAAATAGCTGAGGTAGATAGGTGCCGGTTACTGCATTAAAGCTGGTAAAAATAATATGATAACTAAGCGCAAAGGCAACTAATCCGACCTTGCTTTCCGTGACCAGCAGGTAGCCGATAACAAAGTAGAAAAAGACTGTCCAGCTTGCCATTGTAAAGAGGGCAAAAGCCGTTGATATCAACAATATCGCTAAGAAAGCCAATAAGGATGTAAATAATCTCAGGGAGTGACTATTAGAAGTAAGCGATTCCTTTTCAATCATTGATCTGTTCATGTTCAATAACCACTTAGTTGACCCTATTTTCCATGAGTATGGTTTACTGGAAAACGGTTCGGCAACACTGCATCACGCAGTTTTATTATAAGAGTTTTGACTTTTACCTGTTCCCAATAGTAATTCAAGCTTACAGATATAAGTAGGGCAATAATAAAACTTACTGTTTTTTGCTGTGTGAGATAAAAACCAAGCCACATTAAAACAAAAAGTATTAGCATTGAGAAGATGTTATAACTAATACTACTGAAAAATCTTTTTAACGGCAGGGATAACAGAATCATGTCAACTTTTAATCTGATCATGCGAATGACAATATCACCGGCAACAAAGAAAATTATCGTTCCCTTGAATCCTCCCAGTTTAAATCCAAAGTAAATGGAGAGGATCCTTGATAGAAGCAAGAAGATTGAATATGTCAGGTTGATATAGGGTTTTTGCTTGATATTCGATATGAATGTTGAAGGTACTCCGAGAATATAGCTGATCATCAAGACTGGAAAGACTTGTAGAGCAAAACCGGCATATTGCCAACTTCTATCAAAGAATATACCGGTGATCTCTCTGGCAAAAAAATGGATGCCAAGCAGTACCGGGAAAAGGATAAAGGTAACGGGAAACAATACTGAAAATAGTGAACTGATAATTTTATCATTCTCACGCAAATTTGAATAGTGAGGAAAAGATACCTTAGCAATGGAGTTCATCACTAAGCTGACTGGGACTGTTACGGCAGTAAAAGGGAGTTGAAACTCCGGTGCCAGAGTCTTGCCAAGTACGATCACTACAAGGATTGTAGGGAATTGCAAGGCAAAAGTTAAGATAATCTGCTCCATGCCGCTAAAGAACATGAATTTTTTTGCTATTTTATCAAAATTAAACCGTGTATATATGTCACCCTCTTCGCCCTTAGCCCCTAAGTCTTCGCCCTTCGCGGATTGTATCAAATGGTCTCTTGGTCGGTAGGGCATCATGTTTATTTTCATTCTATTGGCATGGCGCAGGAGCATCAACAGTTCTAACGCTTCTGAGAAAAACACCAGAAATAATAAAATATCCAGAGAAGGATTGAGAAGAGCAAAACCGATTATACCACTGTAGAGTATGAGCTGTTTAATGATCAAGGCAATAGATATCCCCTTGAAGTCAAGAATAGAGCTAAGTTTCGTGATCACGATCCCTTTCAAACCTTCGACCAACGGAATAATTATCAATAAGATCCTCAGTGAACCTGCTAAATTATCACCTATGAAAAAAGAAGTTATCGTCTCACTGAAAAAGAGAATGATCGAAAGCAAACAAGCTACTATCAGTGAAACAAAAAAGAAATGATTCCAGCGGCTCTCCCGATCCTCCTTTGGGGTAGAGAGATATAATATATTAGTTCCAATCGGGATAATTGTCAGCAATATGAGAATAAAGGCCTGAAAAGATTTGAAGATCGAGATGTCTTCTCGCAGAAAGAACCTGACCAGAAAAGGGAAGGTAACAATACTCATCAATCTGACTAAAAAATTTGCCGTGAAATTCCAAATGCTGGAGGTTATGAATTTACTCATGACTCCCCTAACACCTAACCCCTACAACCCAACACTTTATCTTTTGCCAAGTTCTTTCAAGAAAGAATCTACCTTTTCTTTGCGGGGTGTATTCATCAAGATATCATGAGTGTAAACTAAAAGTGATGATAGGAGAAGAGATGCTAAGAAAGCAATAACAACGATCACCGCTCTTCTTGGTTTGCTACGTAGTCCGGCAGGAACAGCTTCATCGATTAACTCGAAGGAGGATACATCATTGATCTCATCTAATCTTGCCTGTTCATACTGGGGATAAAGAAACTCTATCACTTTTTTCTGGATTTCCAAGCTTAAAGTAAATTGTAAATATTGATTGGAAAGATAGGGTAGATCATCTATGTTGATGATATACTTAGGGACAATACCCGGTTCGCTATTCTCCAAATTCTCTATCTGTTGATCAAGGATGGACAATTTTGTGATCAAGGAATCAACAACAGGATTTTCCTGAGACATGAACTGAAGTGCAAAATCCAATTCAATCCCGGTTGTCAGCTTCTCTGCTACAGTAGTTGAATACAAAGCTATTATGGCTTCGGATTGAGTTTGCAGGTCAATAACCATGTGATCCCGTTGAAAACCCTCTAATCTGCCCGTTAACTCTTGGAAATTTTCTTCAAAATCATTTATTCGTTTTTCCAGGAACATTCTTCTTTCACGACCCTTGGACATCTTGGTTGTCAGATAGTATTCTTCCAGCATTTCATAATATGTATTGGCGATATCGGTTGATAGTTGCCGGTCCCTGCTTTCAATGGTCAGTGTCAACATGCCTGTTATGATATCTGTTTCGGTTGATAACATCGTCTTGTGTAATTTCAGGATAGCCAGATCTATTTCGATCAACGGATCCTTATGCTTGATCTTGAAGTAATCCATCAAGTTGAATTTTTCTATGATCCTTTCCGAAAATCCCCTGCTATATATGATGTTAATGTAATTCTCAGCACTTCCAACCATGTCCTGACCGAGCAGACCTGCACCAAAGCCACCGAAAAGTGATTGTGCAAAAGGCATGGTAGTACTCTCCCGGGATATTGGCAGGAATTTAACCGAAGATTTCCAGTATTGATTTGCCAGTAAGCTATATATGATGAAAATCACCGTTACCAGGAATGTAGTGATTAGTATGAACTTTTTTCTTTTAGCAAGGACCAAAAGAATATCAAATATATCAATGTTTTGTTTCTCCATATCACATCCGCAGATTTTTTTTCATGATTTTTGTCTTGCTCTTGCTGTCAAACAAAAAAGCAATTAGTGAGCAGTGACTTAAGTCCATTCTATAAAGGAGAGAACGGAAAAGGACAGCTACCTATTTCATTCTAAAACTGGGGCAGATGTCGTATAAGGGGCAATCATTGCATTTCGTGCCTATCGGACGGCAAATCTTTTGCCCAAATGCGACCAAATATGAGTTTGTTTTTAACCAATATTTTTTGGGCAGTTTTTTTCTTAGTGTCATTTCCGTTTCTAATGGTGTCTTGGTTTTAACATAACCCCAACGATTGGTAATACGATGCACGTGAGTATCTACACAGATGGCTGGTTTACCAAAGGCAACGGCTCTGACCAGATTTGCAGTTTTCCTGCCTACTCCGGGTAGTTTGATCAGATCATCTATTTCTGAGGGTATTTGACCATTGAACTGCTCCTTGATGATCACTGGTAATTTCTGAAGCTGTTTCGCTTTCTGACGATAGAAACCGGCAGGATAAATCAATTCCTCTATCTCTTTTAAAGAAAGCTTCTGTAGTGATACAAAATCAGTGACTCTCTTGAAGAGTTTTTCAATGACTCTGGTAGTTATCTGATCAGTTGTTCTGGCACTAAGAATGGTAGCGATCAATATACGAAACGGGTCATTGTTCTGGATGGCAACGAATTCTACGACAGGGGCATCAAGGTTTCTTACGACCGGTTCTAGTCTCCGGAAGGCAAGGTTGATATCAAATTTTTTCTTCTTCATCGAGTCAACCTATCCACTGCTTGACAAGTTCCGGGAGTAGCTTACTGGATAATCCTTGATGAAATTCATCAATAAAGCGCAAGTTTTCCGGCGGATCAAGATTGATGCCAATGGTTGTTGTCCCTGCATATTTGGCAGTCATCAGAAATTGAGCAGCAGGATAAACCACACCACTTGTTCCGACTGTAATGAAGAAATCGAGATCACGTAACCAGCGGATTATTGTTTCTAGATGATAAGGAACTTCACCAAACCAGACAACATCAGGGCGAAGCATGGAATTACATCCCCGACACTTGGGAATACTTTCTTGCTTGAGTGCCTCTAGAGATGAAACGCTTATTCCACAATCAACACAGAAGGTACGATGGATCGAACCGTGCATTTCTACTACTCTCTGAGAACCTGCCACGGTATGCAGCCCATCAATATTCTGGGTTATGAGCAAGAAATTGTCACCCAGAAAATCTTCTAGATCTTTCAAAGCGTGGTGACCGGCATTTGGTGTCACAGTTAATGCCTGTTCATGGCGGGCTCGATAAAACTTCCAGACAAGTTCGGGATCTCTGATAAATGCTTCTGGTGTTGCTACATCCTCAACACGATGATTCTCCCAAAGACCATCTGCATCACGAAAAGTTTTGATACCTGACTCAGCACTTATACCGGCACCTGTTAGAATAGCTACTCTATTGTTACTGCTAAAACGGTACTTGGTAACAACCGACAATCATTTCTCCTTCATTTCCACAGACTAAAGTCCATGTTACAATATAGTTTTCACAAACTGCTTACAGTAGGGATCTTTGGTCTCTTTCAGCTTGTTATAATCTCCCGCAAACTTGATGACTCCATCATCAATTACAACCATGTTGTCTGCAGTCTTATCGATACAGTTTACATCGTGAGTGATAATTATAGCAGTATGTTGAAATTTCTGATGCAATTCTAAGATCAGGTTGATGATATCTTCTGCTATCAAGGGGTCAAGACCTGTTGTTGGTTCATCATAGATGATATATTTTGGATCGAGAATGATTGCTCTTGCCAAAGCAGCTCTCTTCTTCATTCCACCACTCAGTTCAGCCGGCATTTTACTATGAACATTTTCCAAGCCGACGAGAGCGAGTTTTTCATTGACCAGGGCAGCGACCTGTTCTTGAGAATATCTGGAATGCTCAACTAAAGGAAAGGCAATATTTTGAAAAACATTTAAGGAATCAAAAAGAGCAGCACTTTGAAAGAGTAATGCCATCTTCTTTCTTACTTCATTTAATTCGTTCTCTTTGATGCTAAAAATATCTACTCCATCAACTAAAACAGTTCCTGACGCCGGTTCGATTAATCCTTCAGCAGTTTTCATCAAAACTGTCTTACCACTGCCGCTTCTACCGGCTATTACAGTAATCCTTCCCTCTGGAATAGTTAAGCTAAAATCTTTGATGACCTTAACACCGTCAAAAACAACTGATACATTCTTAAACTCGATCATTATCTACTACCTCTATGCCGTCATATAGCTCTCGAAATGCTTGAGCGAAGATTAAATCACTCTTTCTTGCCTTCTCATTCTGATAATAAATCCTGATATAATGATCCGAGAGTGCTGTCCAATAATTTTCTTTCTTATGTTCTAAAACACCACCAAGTATTGTCTTATGTCTTAATAGATCTTTTATATACCGTTGTCGTTTCTGTTTCATGAGAGCAGCCAATTCCTGACATCTTTTTTTTACTACCAAAGATGTCGGAATATGAGTCATCTCAGCTGCTTTTGTTCCCGGTCTGCGAGAATAGGGAAAGATATGAAGATAAACCAAAGGAAGTTTCTCAACAAAAGAGAGTGTTTCTTGAAAGAGTGACTCTGTTTCTCCCGGTAACCCTAAGATAACATCACTACCGAGAGCGACATCAGGTATTAATGACTTAATTTCATTAATAAGTTCATGGAACTCTTTAGTGGAATATGGTCTGTTCATTTTCTTTAATAGTATGTCAGAACCACTTTGCAAGGGAATATGTAGATGAGGACAGAGTTTGGTGCTCTTCCTAATATATTCAAGCAGAGATCGGGTTATGAGTTGTGGTTCAATAGAACTCAATCTAATCCTTTGAACTTTGTTGATCTTTTCTATCTCTTTGAGAATTGAAGTCAACCGAAGAAAATACTTCCCCGTGGCTACTTCCGAGCTCGACGAAGTCAATGTCTGATCACCTTCTGGTAGATCTCTTCCATATAGTCCCAAGTTGATACCGGTCAGTACAAATTCCTTATAACCATTATCAGCTAAATGTCTTATTTGCTTAAGAACATTTTCCGGACTTCTACTTCTCGGTTTACCTCTGGCAAAGGGAACTATACAATATGCACAATAGTAATCACAACCATCCTGTATCTTAACAAATGCTCTGGCTCTCTCAAAGAGCTTGTTAGTCTTTTGCTCGGTAAAGTCATCAAATAGTAAAGGATCAGCAACAAATTGATCGTTTTTTTCTTCTAAAAAATTATAGATCATATCTTTCTGGTTGTTATCAATAATCAGATCAATTTCACCCATTTCATTGATCCTATCTCGGTTTAATTGAGCATAACAACCGGTAACAATGATCTTTATCTTGGGATTTCTTTTCTTCTGTTCTAGAGCATGACGGATAGCATTACGGGATTTATAATCGGTTCTGCCAGTAACCGTGCAGGTATTGATGATATAGACATCAGCTTCCTGGGAAAAGGGAACTGTCTCATAACCTTCAATACAAAAATCATTTAAGATACAGGCAGATTCATATTGATTTACTTTACAGCCAAAAGTGATAACTGCTACCCTTTTCATCTTGCTCCAGAAGTTATCTCCCTTTAGACAATATCTTCCAGATAGTCGGGGCATAAATCTGATGTTCCAGTCTGAGTACCCTAGCTGCTATTTCTTCCGGAGTATGACAGTCCCCAATATAGATCTTTTGTTGAACTACTGTTTCTCCGGCATCATAATCTTCATTGACCAGATGCACAGTTACTCCAGATTCCTTTTCCCGTGCCGCAAAAACTGCCTGATGTACTCTAAGCCCATACATTCCCTGACCACCATATTTTGGCAATAAAGCGGGATGAATATTGAGTATTGGTTTCCCGAAATCACGAATAAAGCTTACGGATAGTTTTTTAAGAAAACCGGCTAAAACTATCAGTTCAATATTGTGCTTACTTGTTAAGGTCAATAATTCATGTTCAAACTTAACCATATCTTTTGTCGATAGATAGATATGATTTATATTGAACTCATTACATTTCTCTATAATAGGTGCATGGGGATTATTAACCGTAACGAAACTGATTCTCACCGGTATCTTGTGTTCTTGAAACCAGTTATGAATGGCACAGAAGTTTGAGCCACGACTCTTACCGGAAGTCAGGACAGCAATATTTTTAGTCTTTTGAGCAATTTCTGACATCATGAAGTTAAATATTAAGTATTGATTATTCTTTTTTCAGGATGAGATGTAGCTCATCCAGTTGGGCTTGAGATACTTCTGATGGCGCATCACTCATTAGATCGGCTGCTTTTAAGGTTTTCGGGAAGGCGATGACATCACGGATCGATTCTGCACCGGTCATTAACATCACTAAGCGATCAATTCCCGGTGCAATACCACCATGAGGTGGAGTCCCATATTTCAATGCTTCGATGAAGAAACCGAACCGTTGCTGGATTTCCTCTTCGGAGAAGCCTAGAACATGGAAGATTTTCTTTTGGATATCGTAGCGATGACATCTGATACTGCCGGATGATAGTTCTACTCCGTTACAAACCAAGTCATAAAGATGACCTTCGATCTTACCCCAGTCTTCTTCCTTTTCAAAACAGGAAAGATGCTCTTCCTTGGGAAGAGTGAACATGTGATGTGCTGTTTCCCAACATTGTATATCTTCATTATAAAGAAAGAGTGGAAAATCGGTGATCCAAACAAAGGAGAAACTCTTCTGATCGTAAAGTTGTAGTGTTTTCCCCAGATGATTTCTAACACTAGCCATTACCTTGAAGACAATATCATCCCTGTCAGCTGCAAAAAGCAGCAGGTCTTCATTTTCCGCTTCAGTTTTTGCTATTAAAGTAGTTGCCTCTTCCTCAGTGATGAATTTTGCTATGCCACTTTCAAGCTTACCCTCTTTAACCTTACAATACGCTAATCCCTTACCATCAAGTTGTTTAGCCAGTTCTGTCAATTCATCTATCTGCTTGCGGGAAAATTCTGCCCCACCTTTAACGAGGAGTCCCCTTATATTACCATTCTTCAGAGCTAATGCTCCTTTAAAGACCATAAATTCGCTTTTTCTGAAGATATCTGTTAAGTTAATCAATTCCATTCCAAACCTTGTATCCGGTTTATCACAACCGTAACGATTCATAGCTTCTTGATAAGATAATCTGGGAAATGGTACTGAGATTTCCAGCTGTAACAACTCACGGAATAGTGTTTGGAACATCTCTTCCATGATAGCAAAGAGATCGTTTTCTTCAACAAAGCTCATCTCTAAATCGAGTTGCGTGAATTCCGGTTGTCTATCAGCTCTTAAGTCTTCGTCTCTAAAACAACGGGCGATCTGAAAATATCTGTCAAAACCGCTTATCATGAGCAATTGCTTGTATATCTGTGGAGATTGTGGCAGGGCAAAGAATTTACCGGGATATTCCCTGCTCGGCACTAAATAGTCACGAGCACCTTCCGGAGTACTTCTCATTAAGATCGGAGTTTCAATTTCATAGAATTTCCTATCGTTAAGGAACTTTCTCATCAAAAAGATGATCTTATGGCGCATGAGAATTTTATCACGAAGCTTCTCACGTCTTAAATCAAGATAACGAAATTCCAGGCGATGATCTTCATCAGGTAGAATGTTTTCGTTGATTTGTAACGGTAGAGGAGCCGATTCATTGTAGATTAGTAGGTCTGTGACTTCAATCTCCAGCATCCCATTAGGGATCTTAGGGTTGATGTTTTCCTCAGATCGTTTTCTGATGATCCCTTTGATCCCGATCACATATTCATTGCGTAGCTGATGTGCTTTATGATGCGCCTCTTTTTCTTGTGGATGGAATACTAACTGGATTAATCCGGTCACATCACGCAGATCGATAAAGATTAGATTTCCTAAATCTCTACGACGATGTACCCAACCCATCAGGATAACTTCCTGACCGATTAATTCCGGTGATAAATCTCCGGCATAATGACTTCTTTTCATTTTTTCACTGATATAACTCATTTAATCGCCTCTAAAAATGATTGATATATAACATCTCAGAAAAAATTTGAGAACTGTCCAGTCAAACTATTTCTATTAAGTTTAAAATCCTTAGTTCCTGTAACAATGATCTATTGTGAGGGAGAGATAAGAAGTTACATACATTAATCGTTTAAATTGAATTACTTCTACACTAGGAAAGAAAGAAAAAGTGCCAATAAAATGTGAGCATGTTCACTACTATTTAATAATAATCACTTCGTGTATTCATGTCAAAAATATTTACTGATTAGATACAATAAGAGAATACATTAAGAAATCAGATACCTTAGGTGATCCTACGAGTCGGCCCTAGCCGACTCGTGGGCTCCCTATTGATTCAAGAAAATTTATCTATGGAATTTCTAAGGCATTTAAACAATAGATTGTAGCGTAAACGTCAGTCTACATATTATATTTTTCTCTGTGACCGGCTAAAGCTATTGTTCCAACTGATATTTCTGACTACTAACTTCTTGTGTTATATTGTATTAGTCAATTCTTCATGTTGAAGCGGATTACATCCAAAAAGCTTTCTAACCTTAATTTTGTTCGTTCATCTAAACAGGTAGGTTGGTCCCCTTCTATGGTCAGAAATGGTAACTTCAAATATTTTTTCAATAAAATATTATCTATTTGTCTATGACAGAACGCTTGAGAATAACTGATTATGCCATCTATCTGGCGGTTATCAATTTCTCTTTTAATATCTTCCAAACGGTCAAAAACGGTGTAAGGATAAGTAAAGGTAAGATACTGCTCTACGATATCTTCTTTCAAATAGGGCATGGAGAACTGTCTTTGCACCTCATTGAAAATGATATCAGCTCTTTGTTCCGGTAGATATTGATAGAGATCTGTAAAGATAGGTGGTACACCAATATAAGCCAACCTGATCTCTCTCTGTCTCTTATCAATGGAGTTTGAGGACAATTTTCGGGGCTCTCTATCATTGGCTTCTTGGAGGAAAAGACGGAGACCTTTGGAAAACTTTACTGGATCACCATTAAAATCTGAAGAACTTACCAACCAAAGGTGATTCTCTGCACCGGTTACCTTTCGTTCTTGATAAGTTAGTCTATCGAGTTCTAAAAGATCTTTTCTAATTTCATCTAGTCTTTCTTTTACTTCCTGAACCTGGTGATCTGTGACTTGAAACCTGACCTCTAATTTCTTGATCTCTCTCTCCAGCATCTTTCTGTCCTTATTATAAGGGAAGGAGAAAGGGATTACCTCGACTCCTTTATCCTGTAAAAGAGACATCAAAGAATGGGTGTTGGAACAATCACCCTGAACGACACCGATAACTGTTTTAATATCGCTAACAAGAACAGTATCATATATCCCCTTGATCCAAGAGCAGATGTTGCGGGGGAAACCTTTGAACTCAGCCTCTTGTACTCTTTTCTGCGGCTCATTGTTGATGAATATATTGTTCAAGTCCACAGGAGTATGACCAGCTGCGAAAATTATTTCGACAGGGAATGAAGTTGTGAAACCGACTTGCATGGCTAATCCTGATAAACCGAGTTTAGATAATCATCTTCTAATACAGACATTTCATTCTGTAGTGTTTTGATATCTTCTCGCAGATGATCTATCTGCTGATTAATGGTTCTGATCTTTTCAGCATTTTTGAGGATTTCCTTTTTTAAGTAAAGCATCTCCAGACCACTTAATTCTTTGCGCTTATCTTCTATCGAAGTGCGGAGTTCATCAATTTTTTTCAGCTTGATATCCAATAAGATGGGATTGATCTTTTTGTCTTTTTCTTTCTGAACGGTAGGTTGTTTTTTCTGTTTAACAGGTTTATCTTCCTGAGTCAAAAGCAGTTCTTCCCAGTTCAGTGTTTCGACTATCTCCTTATTCTGAAATACCCAGAAGCGGTTGGCGATGTTTTCAATAAAGAACCTATCATGAGAGACGAAAATAAGTGTTCCTTCATATTCTTCCAGTGCCTGTTCCAACGATTCTATAAGAAAGATATCAAGATGGTTGGTTGGCTCATCCATTATCAAAACGTTCGGATGTCGAGCTATTAGTAATGAGAGATATAATCTGGCTTTTTCTCCACCGCTAAGCAGTTGCACCATCTTTTCCAGATCATCACCAACAAAACCGAATTTGGCTAAATAGGATATTGTTTGATGGTTAGTCCATTCTACATGTTCATTCACTATGGTCTCTCTAACTGTCAGACCATCGTTCAGGGAAAGGTGCAGCTGGTCATAATACCCTATGGAAAGAGAAGCACCACGCTGTAGATGACCAGTTAAAGGTTTCTTCTCTCCTAACAAGAGCTGTAGGAATGTCGTTTTGCCACAACCATTATCACCCAGTATGGCAATCCGGTCTTGATAGAGAATATGACCATTAATATTCTTAGCGAGTGTTTTATCAGGAAAACCAAATGCGACATCTTCAAAAGCATAAACAATATTGCCTGATCTGTTCTTGGTTTCAAATGAGAGCCTGATATTCTTATTCTGCTTTGGTAGTTCAATTTTTTTTACTCTTTCCAGAGCTTTTAGCCGAGATTTTGCCTGTTTTGTTTTCTGTCCGGCAATATTACGTTTGATAAAATCCTCTGTATTGGAAATCCAGTCTTGTTGGGCTTGGTACTGTTTATAAAGCTGTTCCTGACGTTCGAGGTATTCTTTTTCATAAAGAGAGTAACAACCACCATAACCGACTATACTTTTATTTTCAATGGATAGTGTTGTTGTGGTAGTTTTATCGAGAAAGTAACGATCGTGAGATACTATAATATAAGGAATTGATAAACTCGTCAGATATTTGATCAACCATTCACGCATTTTCAAATCAAGGTGATTGGTTGGCTCATCCAATAATAGTAAATCTGACGGCTGTAACAAGATAGCTGCCAACTGGATACGAGTCTTCTCACCACCACTGAAACTATTCACTCCACGATGCCAAGTATCTTCCGGGAAAGCTAATCTTTGTAATATAATTTTGGCACGAAATTCTAGATTAAAACCATCAAGTGCCAAATACTCTTCCTGATACTTGTTTAGAAGCTTTAAATTACTGTCTGAGGGATTTTTGCTGATCTCTGCCTCTAATTCTCTTAACTTCAGAGTTACAACATTAAGATGTTTGTAAGATGAGAGGACAAACTCTAATAACGGAGAATCACTGTTGATCTGCATGGACTGACTAAGATATGAGATAGAGGAGTTACGCATCCTGTTAACGGTTCCCTCCTTGGGTGACAATTTGCCACTGATAATATCCAGCAGGGTCGTTTTTCCGGAACCGTTTCTACCGATCAGACCAATCCTTTTATCACGGTCTATCGTGACTGAGATATTCCGGAAGATACAAAGATCACCATAATAATGACCAACACCTTCTAATGTAACTACGCTCAAATCTTCCTCTCTTCTACAACTTTCAGTTTTTATCAAAGCAGTAGAACAACAAAAAACATTAAAAAAAACTTGTCAAATTGCTTTGCTAATAAAGTCTGGAAAGTACGTCGGGATGTAGCGCAGTCCGGGTAGCGTACACGACTGGGGGTCGTGTGGTCGCTGGTTCAAATCCAGTCATCCCGACCATTTTTTTATTTAGAACTCAAGGATTAGTTATTACTATCATCAACAATTTCTCTTGTCAAAGATATGATCTGCAGCTATTTATGATACTTCAACACAATAATAAGGCAAACTAGTTCCTATGATAAGCAAGACAATGAAGTTACAATGACAAAAGTGTTTACAAAGAAAAAGTTGTAATTTATCTGGTCTAGCTAAGGAGTTTGATTAGATTTATGATAAAGCAAACAGATAATGATCCCAGAAATGTGAGACGTTTGTACAATGATCTCGCTCATCTATGGCATCTCGTAAGCCCTTTAGACGATTATTTAGAAGAGACCGAGATCTTTTGCGATATTTTGGAAAAGAAGAGTGAAATACCGGTCAGCATTCTCTTACATCTGGGGTGTGGTCGCGGGCATAACGACTTCATATTTAAACAACATTATGAAGTAACAGGAGTAGATATCAGTCCAACCATGTTGCAATGGGCAAAGGTACTGAATCCGGAGGTTGAATATATTCAAGGAGATATGAGAACAGTTCAGTTAGACAAAAAATTTGATGCTGTAGTAGCGATTGATTCTGTGGATTATCTTGTGACTGAGGTTGATTTAAAGAGACTATTTAATAACGCTTTTGATCATCTGCGAGAAGGTGGGATCTTTATGTTTATCTTAGAAAGCATAGTGGAGAGATTTAAGCAGAACGATACCATAATGTATTCCAATCATACTGAAGATGAATTCTTAACAGTCATTGAGAATAGATTTGATCCGGATGTTACAGATTCTGAATATGAAGCAACCTTTATCTATCTTTATCGACAAAAAGGAAAATTGGAGATTTTAACCGACAGACATTTATGTGGATTGTATAGTATTGAATTAGTAAGAAAACTACTCCATGAAGCCGGCTTTGTAGTTGAAATAATCGAATATAGACCACCGGAATCAGCATTGGGAAATATAGAAAATATCAGTGAAGAGACCTATCCATTATTCATCGCTAGCAAAACACAAAAAATAAATCTTGATTAACATAGCGGTCAAATATTCTCTTGTAATCCAATGACATAATGGTTATATCTGAGTCAGATTCCATGAGTTATATTGATAAATATTGGGAGAAAGAATGAGAAAAAACATTCAGATTGATTCCGATAATCCAGTAATGATGGCTAAATGTTTATCTAATGGTGAAGCAATCTACCTAACTAAAACTTTGGTAGATTATCTTGATTTTGATGATGAATTTCCTTATGAATTGAATCTCTTTTCTCTGATCCACCATGATGATCAGGAAGATGTTCTAAAGAGAATTGCTGAAATAGATAAGAGTGATCAATCCATAAATACAATTCATAGGATACGTCTCCTCGATAAACGAGTTCGCAAGAATCGTTGGCTTATCAGTTTGGATGTAGATTCAGACGAAGAGCAAATTTACAATATTACGATTACCGATATTGATGATAATACTGAACAGCAGAGAGTGAGATCAGATAAATACAATCCAAACGAAATTGCTGCTCAAGAGAAAAGTAGTAGTAATGAGCTGAGCAAAATTGAATCTCGTCTGCACGCAGCAGAAGAACAACTTAGGTGGCAGGAATTATTGTTAAATCAACTGGCGATAAGCTCTCCGGTTGCTTTTATAGTTATAGATGACAGAACACAGGATATTATCTATCTAAGTGACTATTTTTGTGAGATCTGGAACATAGAGGGCTTGAAAGATAAAATCAGACAGGGAATGTTTAGATACAAAGAATTAATGGAAATCTGCATGACTATAGTTAATAATAAGTCGGTTTTTATTAATAATTTCATTTCTCCCGTAGATGACATTAAAACTAATGTCGTAGATGAAATAGAGTTACAGGATGGAAAAATCCTGCGGGGATATTGTCAAAGTATCAAAAGTGAAGAGCTTGGCTACTTGGGGAGAATATGTGTTTTTGAGGATATTACTGAACGTCGTCGTTTGATTAACGAGTTGATTCAGAATCAGAAACTGGAGAGCTTAGGATCATTAACCGGAGGCATAGCAAACGATTTCGAAAAAATAATGTCGATCATTACTCGTCATGCTGGTAGTTTAAAGAAGAATAAAGACAATCCACAGAAAATAGTTAGTGTAGTATCCAAAATTGATGATTGTATAACAAGGGCAGAAAATCTTGTTAAACAGATGCAAATCTTTGCTCAACGCTCCAAACCTCACTTTGAAAGAGTGACAGTGACCCAGGTAATCATTGAACTGGTTAGTTTACTCCGAGAGATATTCCTCCGCAAGATATCGGTAGTGTTAGAAATGGAACCGAACCTACCTAAAATCAGTGCTGATAAAGTTCAGATCAATCAGGCATTGCTAAATATCTGTTTGAATGCTCGGGATGCTATGCCTGAAGGCGGGAAGATTACCATATCGGCTAAGATGGTGAAAGGTAATTCTCTCAAATCCAAGTTTGACGATATAAGATTTTCGCAGTATGTAGGTATTGATATAGCTGATAATGGTACCGGTATTGATAAGAAAACATTGGGTAGGATATTTGAGCCCTTTTTCACTACCAAAGGTACAGAAAAGGGAACAGGTCTCGGGCTACCGGTGGTGCGAGGTATTATTGATTCACATCAAGGACACATATTTGCTGAGAGCAGTTATGGGATTGGCACCGTATTCCACATTTATCTACCACTAGTTGATGAAGTTTTGATCGAAGAAGAAGCCATTAAAGAAGATAAAATGCTGAAGAGGGGAGATGAGATCATTCTCTTGATTGAAGATGAGACAGATCTTTTAGAATGTCTGAAAGAACTCTTCGAAATGGAGGGATATAGAACAATCACTGCAGTAAATGGACCATCCGGTTTGCAGCTATTCAAGGAAAATAGGGATAAAATTGCTCTGGTGTTTTCTGATAAGGGTTTGCCTGGGTTAGATGGCGAGGTTGTTATGAAAAGAATCAGAGATATCAAACCCAAACAGAAATATATACTGGCGAGCGGTTTTATCGAATTATCAAAAACAACTGATGAGATGAAAGATGAAAATCTATCTATCCTTCAGAAACCTTACAAAATGGATATAATAATTAAGAAAGTGAGAGAGTTGCTGGATAAGTAAACTTTTTATCTATAGTCTACAGACTCATTAAATAATTTAAAAACTCATTAGCATTGTGATAAGTAATGATTTCTGTTTGCTGAAATCCTGTGAAGATAACTATTTCACCTCTTTGACTGAATTTCTTGTCCATCTCTAAGAGTTTTGCCCCCTCTTCTTGTAGTTTATAATGATATTTTTTATCCAATCTTGGAGGAAAATCTAATAAATCAAAAGGTTTAATAATCTTGTTATAAATCTCTCGCTCGATGTAACCGTTCTGCATTGAATATAAGGCAATAGCCCGTATTCCAAGTGCTACAGCTATACCATGAGGGATTTCATAATCGGAGACAGATTCTATGATATGCGCATAGGTGTGACCTAAATTAAGAAATTTTCTCACTCCTGAATCTGTAAGATCCTGACGACAGTAATCTGCTTTTATTTCAATAGATTCCTTGATTAGATCATCAGTTATATCAAAGTCATTTTCAAGAATCTTATTGTAGAGATTGCTTTCTGTTAACAATGATGTTTTAATGCATTCAGCCCAACCATTCATTAGATCGGTTTGGGAAAGAGTTTGCAGGAAAGTCTTATTAATCAGCACTTTCCCAGCAGGATAAAAGCCACCTATCAAGTTTTTGTACTTTGCGTAATTGACACCGGTTTTCCCACCAATAGCAGCATCAATCATGGCAACAAATGTAGTAGGGACAAAGTTTAAGCGACATCCACGCTTATAAATAGATACAGCAAAACCGACGGTATCGAGGGTTATGCCGCCACCTATGGCAATGATCTCAGTATTGCGAGCTACTTTTTTTTCAATAAAAAAATCGATCAACTTCTGCAGTGTAGCGATACTTTTATTACTCTCCGTCGCAGAAAAGAGATAATATGGCTGATTTACAGTAATCAATTGCAGTAATTGTTCATTTAATGCAAAAACATTTTTATCAATAACAAAGACCTTGTTATAGTTTTCTTTTTTATAGAGAGTAATTAGCTCATCAGGGGTAAGGAAGATGATATCAGTAGTTCTGGTTTGTTGCTCAAAATTTATAGCGAATTTTTCCATCGATCCTAAAAAAAATCAGTTAATAAATAATCAAATAACCTGAAACAATAACCCTATCTGATAAGGGCAATAGTTCCTCTTGACGTATCTCCGGATGAAGAGGATACGACATAAAAATAAATCCCGCTACTGCAGCGTTTACCGGCACTGTTTCTGCCATCCCACGAAAACTTAAAAAAGCGATCTTCCTCAAGAATTATGATCAAATCACCGTTCATGTCATAAATACGGCACTGGTTTTTCCCTTCAGGCATGATATCATTGTTTTGGTTAGCAATGATCAAAGTTTCTCCCATATCTGGTCTGAAGGGGTTAGGATATGCTATTGTAGATGATAACTTAATATCAGTATCTTTATAGATTCTACCAATCTCGACCGAAACAAGTCCTTCATCTGTTCCGATAAAGAGATTTCCTGAGTATGGTTCATAGGCGAGAGCTGTGATTTTGTTGGAGAGTAGAGGAGCATTATCTTGATTATAAACAGTAAAACGATTTATATTGAGATCATAGAGAGTCAGACCATTAGCATCTGTTCCTATCCAGACTCTATTAAAGGGATCAACCAACAAAGCGGTGGGGAATGTTGGTGCTGCTCCAAAAAGACGCACTTCGTCTTCGAAATAGAGAATATCACGTTGCCAAGTTCCCACCCAGACTTCTCTTTTTATTGTCGTCGTATAGCGATACCAACGGTTTAGGTTGGTATCATACATGAATAAACCACTCTCGGCTGCTATCCAGACCTCTTCGCCGAAAAAGGTCTCTCGGGAATCTATATCATAGATATAGGTATTGGATAATTGTGAAAAAGGTGGCATTCGCCATGCATCACCCGGTTGATGATTCTGTGGGAAAGAGCTATCATCCCAGTATCGTATACCAGAATAACGGCTACCGAAAAAGGTTTTATCAGAGGTATGATGAATTTTTATTACATCTGATACATGTATATCAGGTGAATATAGCTGAAATGAAGTAAGGGGAGCAATAGTCCCAGAAGTTTCAATAGCATCAATATCATAGATATACATACCACCAGAATAATTGGAAACCCATACATTACCGGCTTTATCGCTAATAATATCACCAATCTCATTGACCTCTAAACCATTGGAACGAGTTAGGTAATGCCATTCAGCATCATTTTCATCATATATAGAGATACCACCACCCCAACCACCAAACCATTTGCGGTTTCTCATATCAATACCCACTCGAAACTTTCTATTTAAAGTTAAAGGACTTGTTTCAGCTCTAAAGTTAGTCCAATGGTATCCATCAAAGCCAGAAACACCACGAGTTCCCTTTCTGTTGATGTTCCCTCCAATATAGCCATTAGTCACCCATAGTTTATTGTTATTATCTACTGCCATGTCGGTAACATTACCGGCAACAAGGCAATTAGACTCTTGTTGATGCCATGTATCGTTCTCTAAATAAAAGAAACCATAACCCCAAGTAAAAGCATACAATCTATTTCTAATTTCTTTAAAACCTTTTATAGCAGAAGTGCTCATACCTGCTTGATTGATTTGGCATATGGTAAACTCATCATCTGGAGATATCTTGATAATTGGGTATAGCTCCGGATTTAGTAGAGGAAAATCCGGATCAAAAGGGGGATTTTCAATATACAGAATGTTTTCATCCCAGATGCCATAAGTAAACCAGATATTATGATCACTGTCAATATATGCAGTTAAAATCTCACCACTTACGATGTCGTCAGGATGTGTATTAGTATCGAATATAGTCCATTCATTTTGATCATTTATATCATTGATTCTAATTAAGCCATTTCTGGTTGCTATAGCAAACACACTGTCGCTATTTGAGATAGAGTTTATTATGTTATCCGGTAACGGTGAATTTCCAGTATAAAAATGTTGCCATGCGGTCAAATCTGTTATATTCGATTTATGCACATAGTTTAAACCATTATCTGTTCCACAAAGAAAATATCCATTATCAGTCAAAACAATTGAGCTTACTCGATTAGAAGATAAACCATTATGAGTGGCTACGTGATAGATCGGTAATGGATAAGGGAAGTCATCATCTTCTCTTAATACCGTAAGACCTTGATTAGTAGCTACATAGATCAGAGAATCACTATGGATAATTGCGTTAATGTTGTTATCTGGTAAACCAAGAACATCATTTAATGGTAGCAAAAAATTCCCATCCCGCAATCTATTAATACCTGATTTTATGGTTCCTAAGAGAATTGTACCAGTTTTTTCCGATTTGACGATGGATTTGATATCAATATCATGTAATCCATCAACTGTTGTATAAGCCCTAATGAACTCTTTAGTTACAGGGTCGTAGATTTCTAATCCACCCCAAGTACCTATGTAAAACTTATCATCTATTTCGACCATATCATAGATATGTGTAGTATTGGTGTAAAACTTCCAGTTTCTCATAGTCCAGATATTTGAACCCAGAGAAAATGCCATGAAAAGTATAAGTATTCTTTTCATTTCAAGAGCTCCTTTTTTACTATTAAATAAAGTACTACAAAAAAGACTATTGCTAAAAAAATCAGGATAGTAAAGAGCAGATTTTTATCGGTGAAAGAGAACCCGATAGCTATCAATCCAAAAAGAAGTGTTACAAAATAACATATATAGTTGATGGTTCTCGGTGCCAGTCCCAATCTAAGCATTTTATGGTGTAGGTGGTGTTGATCTCTTGTAAAAATGCCTTTTTTATACTTGATTCTTCTCAGGATAGCCAAGAATGTATCAGCTAAAGGGATGAATAATATAAGGATCGGAATAAGTAAAGTCATGGCAGTAATTCCTTTATATTGCGCATTACCGGCAATACTTATAGCAGCGATATAGAAGCCGATGAATTGACTTCCTGTATCACCCAAGAATATCTTTGCCGGAGGGAAATTATAAAAGAGAAATGCCAGATTAGTCGCAAACAGAAAAAGTGATAGATAAAAGAGAAGTGGATTATGGAAATTGTAGCCAATCAAGATCAATACTGCAGACACTATCACGCTAATTCCAGAAGCTAAACCATCAATGCCATCAATCAGATTAAATGAATTAATCAGGAGTAGAAACCATAAAACGGTTGCAGGGAATGATAGTAACCCTAAAGATAGAGCATCATTCCAGGGGTTAGTCAAAAGTGTTATTCTGAAACCACTCCAGAACATGAAGATAGCAATAATAATTTGAAATAGAAGTTTCCACCAAGCAGAAAGATGATATTTGTCATCAAAAAAGCCGGCAATAAGAATAGCAATCGAACCAATGATCAGCATAAGAAGATTAGGAAAATCGGTTCCGGGACGAATGATTAGATGATGATAAAATAATATCGCTATTATAGGTAGTGCGATTGAAAAACCACCGCACAAGGGTCTGACTGTCTTGTGAATACTATGTTCTGTGGGTTGATCTAACAACTTATATTTATTGCTTAGTTTAATATTTATTGGAACAAGTAATAAAGATATAGTGAATAATATGACAAAATAGCCGATTGAGGAGTTGAGAGTTAATTCCATATTATGACTACCTATAATATCTGCCACAAGATACAATCTACTTCTATGAGTTGCTTATGAAACAAGATCAGAAATATCATGAATATTATATCCTATCTTACTTAAATATAGTTTTTCATATGAGTTAACGAAACGATCCAATCCAAATTCTGACTGACATTTGGTCAAAGTATTTCGACTCCATAGATTCAGATCATCTATGCGTTGAGGTACTTCTAGTAAAGTTTTACGTAAACGCACATGATCGTCAAGTTGAACTAAAATGCCGTTACTATTATCGATGAGTTCATTGTTACCCTTGATATCAGAAGCGATAACAGGAATACCCAAACTCATTGCTTCTAAGATGGATATTGATAATCCTTCCCAATTGGAATAGAGTACAAATACATCTATATTCTTTAACCAATAATCAATATTATTCTGCCAGCCGGGCATTAGTATTTGGCGATGTAAACCCGCAGAAGCTACAAGATCAAAACACTTATCCCAAAGTTCACCATCACCTATAAAGACGAATTTGATCTGTGGATTGTCTCTACAAACAGAAATTGCTACTCTGGTAAGATTTACAATATTCTTGGCTCGAGTAAACCTAGCAACTGTACCGTAAACAAAGTAATCAACTAATTCGGGATTGGTTTTTGATGGTTTCTTTACACCTTTTATACCATATTTCCGTGGTTGAATCTCAGAATAATGATCAATGCCATTGTGAATTGTCAGAACTTTCTTGCGGGAGAAAAGTTTGCTCTTCAAAGCCCAAACTCGCTCATAATTGTTTACTATTACCAGATAATTACAGAAAAAGCTAACAAAAATCTCCATCAAAAGATAGAAATATCTTGCTACCGGAAGCTGATGAGTATGAAAGGGGAATCCATGAACTGTATGAATGATCTTTGGTACACCTGCTGAACGGGCTGCAATTCTCCCAATAAATCCGGTTTTAGAAGAATGGGTATGCACTACATCAAAACTATATTTGCGACAGAGGAGATATATGTGAAAAAGAGCTATTGGGTCCCAAAGGGAAATATTTCTTCTCAGTGATTTAACTGGCAGATAATGATACCCTGAGTCCAATAATCTAGCAGTTAATGGTCCTCCCGGTTTACAGATCACATATATCTCATACTTTTCCTTATCGAGAGAATCCAGAAGCATTAACATCATTTTCTGTACTCCTGAGAGTAAGGGTAATAGCTGGATATGGAGTAATCTAATTTTCATTTTAGTTCTCAATTAATTAGAATTAAATCAAATTGGAGATGCAATTTGCTCTGACAAAATTCGACTTAATTTCTCATACTGTTTCTCTCTGGAAAACTCAATTATTGTCTTATCGTTACTAAAAGTTGATCTCTTATGAGAAACATCTTTACATACCTTTAAAATAGCTTGAGAAATCTGCTCAACATCTTCTGGATGACATAAGAAGTGTCTTGAGTCTCTCAAAATTATTTTAGCTATTTCAGAATTCTCTGGTATCATAGCCAAAATAGGTTTTCCACTTCGTAAGTATTCAAATACTTTTGAGGTTAATATCCCTTTCCCTTCTTTGTTAGAGAGCATCAGTATTAAAACATCGCTCTTTACCATCGCTTTTATTGTCTCACGATGTGGTATACTGGGAATGATTGAAATATGAGATGATAACTCTTCATTTGATAACAAAGAATAGATGTCTTGATGATAATTACCGATAAATCGAATTTTAAGATTGTTTGGTAATGCACCTCTCTTTTTCAGGGCAGACATAGCTTCCAGAAAATACTTTGGTGTTATTGGAGGGTAGAAACTTCCAGTATATGTAAAATATAGATCATCTTGTGAGGAGGTGAAAAAACTTTCAATTCTCACATCATTGAATGAGAGGTCTCCGAAATTAAAATCCTCTTCATCAAAGCCATTACGAACAGTAACAATATTTTTCTCTTCTATAATGGGAAAGCTGTTTAACAGTTCTGATTTCATAACATTACCAATAGTAGTTATCAGAGATGCTTGCCTGATAATTTTCTCTTCCCATTTACGTGATATTTGACGATGAAGAGATGAAATATATCTATTGTAGGGATGAAGTGTCCAATGATCTCGATAGTCAATAACAAGAGGTATTTTATACTTATTACTCAATTTATTAGCAATCAAAGCAGCTGTGAATGGTCCAATACTTGTCATTATAAGATCATATCTCTTGGTTAGGAGTAGGTTTTTAGCTTTATTATATGCAAAGGGGAACCAACCAATTTTTTCATCAGGGATTAGCAGGTTTTTTATGAAATTTCGGATAGTGTCAGAGAAGGAGAAATAGAGAGACCAGCTTTGTTTAAGCTCTTTTCTTTGTCTGTTATGTAATGGTATCAATCTCTTAAAGGAACAAAAGAATTTATTGATTAGAAAAAGAAGAGAGAGAATTTCCCAGGATTTGGTTCTGATAATTTGATCAGATTGACATTCTTGTTCTAAATCATAATCAAGAGAATGATAGATTATGTCTTTAACACTAATAACATCAATTTCCCAGCCAAATCGTCTTAGATATTTTACCATTTTGCCAAGCCGGATAGAAGCAGGTCCACCCAAAGGTGGATAATAGTAGGCAATCAGCAAAATTCTCATCTTTTGTGGTTAATTATTGTAGATTTGTCTAACGGGTCGAATAAGTATACTTAGCATACAAAACTATTTCAATCAAGAAAGTTATCAGCAACTTTCTTCATCGATCTCCAAATATATCTGATCATCTTTAGGGGCGATTAGGGTAAAGCTATCTCCAGCTTTAACATCTTTCAACGTTACTGATCTTCCCTTAATCTTCCCCTTTGCACCGCTGATTTTCTTGATTGTTCTGTTACCCCATAGAGTTATTGTTATACTAGGAAGTTGCTTTGGACAGAAAAAATGAATCTCTTCTTCTCCAACTTCAACCTCTACCTTTGCTCTGGCTTCCCACCATTCTGCTATTTCGCTAAAAGTACCTGAGAAGCTAGGTGACTGAGAAAGCAGCCGTAAAGTGAAATCAAGAAGCTGAGAACTGTATTTGATGTCATTGATTTTCGAGATGGAAAAATTTAAAGTAAGCAAACCATTAGTCTTTTGGATACCTGTCACTAAATTCTTGATAAGCGTTTGAGCCCTCTCTTTTGATAGAATGGCGTACTTACTCAGCCGGAGGATGTTATCGGTGAAAGTAAGAGGGATTTCCCAATGATTGATCGGTTTATCAGGATGATATGTTCTGTATGGGAAGGCAATACCATTTCTATATCCAGTCTGTTCATTTAATGTTTTGCTCGAGTCATAGAGAATTTCAAGGTCACTATGGAGTAATGGAGTAACCAGATTATCATATTGAAAATGGTTATGTCTGATACCTTGAACCTTATGTCCGATTGTGTTGGAGAGTCTGGTAATCTGTTTACTAATTTCTTTGCTTTGATGTGAGGCGTAAGATGCTAAAAGTGCAATTTCCCCTCCATCTTGTTGTATTTGATTTATCTCTGTTATGAGATCAGGGTCTTTTAAGGAATAGTCAATATCATAGTGACTTTGTTTTTTATTACTCACTCCAAAAAAGTAGGTCGCTTTTATCGCCTGTTCTTTTAATATTTCACGGATCTCATCGAAATTCCAGTAGACTTCATAGTTAGTAATCAAGTAGTTTAACTTCTCTTTTAAGTTACGGAAGAAAGTGCCCCATTTTAATATAAAAAGCAGCTTAATGTCGGTAAAAAAAGAGGTGAATAGCCGCTGCAGGCTCCATTTCTGAAGGTAATCAATGTTATGCGAAATAGCATAGGCATATTCTTCACCGTTTGGCCAAAATTCTTTTTTCACTAAAAAGGTAACCGGTTGAGTTATAATTGCTTCCCGTAAAAAACTTTCGATCATCCAAAGCAGAGCGTTAACATAAGGGAAGTTTTTGTATCCAATTAAAGGTAATTCAGTATCAGGTATATTTCCATGTATATCTCGTTGTGTAGAAAAAGTTTCCTCATAACCTGAGAGATGAAAAAAGACATTACCGATGATATCAAAATTGAACTGACCCCAATAAATTTCGTTCACTTTATAAGTGATTAAAGGATATTGAAATTCTTTTTCACTCAGCACCGGTATAACTTTCTGTAGTTTGATTTCTTGTAGTCGGTCTAACAATCCCTCTTTGTCAATTCTTCCTGTTGTTAATAGGTCTGTTTCTGCCTTGATAAAGAAAACGATTTTATTATAGGTGAAAATCATTTTTTCTTCGTTTGTCGGTTCTAACAGACCATAAAAAAATATGATCTCGTCTCTTTTTAATTCACCAATCTTGTTGATAAACCTATATTGCATACCAAGGGTATCAAAGATAAAACAAAATGTATATCTAACAATGTCGTCAAATCTCTCTAGTTTGCGGTCTATCATTATTGCGATCATATGATCTATTCATCCCTTAGTCTTTTTTGTCAGTTTAAGAAACCCCCTTTTCTTTGTCAATTGTTCTGATTTAGCAGCTAACTACTTTCCTGCACTATACTTGTTTTAACAAAAAAAAGAAAAGTCAGGCTCGTTTTGTGAATATGCTTTTTTATTCTTGTTGTAGTTAAGCTGTTGAACTACTCGAGCTACTTTTATTTACTCTTGACTGATAACTTGAAATAAATATTTAGTTTTAACTGGTAAAAAGAAGAAAAAGTATGTTATATGGGGGTACTTATTGATCAGATTAAGTATCGACAAAAAAAGAGTAGATAAAGCAAGAGGATATGCAAGGGATATAGCAATATCCTTCCAGGAGCTTATTGAAAAGAACAGCTCAGTAACTATTGAACGCACTGTAGCCAGATTGATGGGAGTTGATGGTGCTCTACCAACTGGAGAACCTTTACCTAATCTTCTGGTAGAGCATTTACGAGTAAGAGATGTTCTATCGCGTGGAGTTGCTTACTGGCTTACTAACGGTATGTTAGTTGAGGGAACAAGTGCTAAGGCGATTGCCGAAAAAGTAGCAGCTGGAGAATTGGATCTGACATCTTTGCCTGCTCAACCAACAGATAAGATCTTGGAAGAATTGGAAAAAGTTAGTTCCCTAACATTGAAAAAGATCAGGGATCAACGATGTATACGGGAAGATGCATATATTAAATATGGACCAAGAAACCAACCGGCGATCTATGTGATAGTAGCCACTGGAAATATCTATGAAGATGTAGTGCAAGCACAAGCAGCAGTAAGGCAGGGTGCAGACATCATTGCTGTAATTCGTTCAACAGCTCAGTCTTTGTTGGATTATGTTCCTTTTGGAGCAACAACCACCGGATTTGGTGGAACTTATGCTACTCAGGAAAACTTTCGGATCATGAGACAGGCACTTGACGAAGTAGGTGAAGAAGTAGAGAAATATATATCACTTACTAATTATGCATCGGGTCTCTGTATGCCTGAAATTGCCGCAATGGGAGCTTTAGAACGTCTTGATATTATGCTAAATGACGCAATGTATGGAATTCTTTTCCGTGATATAAATATGAAACGCACATTCTTAGATCAATATTTCTCAAGAATGATCAATGCCTATGCCGGGATAGAGATCCAGACCGGAGAAGATAACTATCTGACTACATCTGATGCAATTGAATCTGCATATACTGTAACAGCATCTCAATTGATAAATGAACAATTTGCTCTAATGTCGGGACTTAGACCTGAAAAGATGGGATTAGGACATGCTTTTGAAATAGATCCTGAGATTGAGAATTCAGTTCTTTACGAGATTGCACATGCATTCTTAACTAAAACTCTTTTCCCCGATTCTCCGGTTAAGTATATGCCACCCACCAGATTTGCTTCCGGGAATATTTTTAAAACCTATTTAATGAATGGTATGTTTAATATGGTTGCCCAAATAACCGGGCAAGGTGTTCAACTTTTAGGTATGATGACAGAAGCAATTCATACTCCTCATCTGGCGGATAGGGGCTTAGCTATAGAAAATGCCCAGTATATTTTTAAAGCCGTAAAAAGTTTTCCTGATGAATTTATCTTGCAAGAAAATGGTTTTATCAATCAACGAGCTAACAGGGTTTTAGATGAGGCAAGCGAATTTCTGTCACATGTTAAGGAGATTGGTTTGATGCAGGCATTATCTGAAGGTGCTTTTGCCGAGATAAAAAGAAGTGAGCATACCGGAAGAGGCTTAGAGGGTGTCTTTTTTAAGGATACAGAATATGTTAATCCTTTTATGGACAAGATGAAATCCGAGCTCTTTGGGAGTAATGTAGAATATATAATGTAGAATATATAATGTAGAATGTATAATGTAGAATGTACAATGTAAAATTAAAAGGTGATATGGTGAGTGATAATTACGATAGTAAGCATGAGACAAGTGAAGTTTCTAAAAATATTGTAAAACCTTACGGTGATACACTTAACGATGGTCGTGTTCAGATATCATTTGTTCTGCCAGCACCTGCAAATGATAAAGGTAAAGAAGCGGCTAAGCTTATCCTTAAGCAAATGGGTTTAGATGAGATCGAAGTGTGTCATATCAAAGATCTCACTACCGGTTTTACACATTTTATTGCCTATGCCACCTGTAATGCAGTAGTAGATCTTAATAAGATCAAGGTCAGGTCTGTAGATATTGTTTCTCTGGGTATGGAGCAAATAGATGAATATATTGATCAAAATATAGGTAGAGAGCTCAGAGTAGTGGGTGCTTGTATTGAGTCTGATGCCCATACAGTTGGGATCGATGCCATAATGAATATGAAGGGGTATAGTGGTCATTATGGCTTAGAAAGGTATCGTAATTTTAGGGCAATAAATTTGGGAGCTCAAGTATCAGTGGAAGATCTGCTAAAAAAAGCAATGGAAGTCAATGCCGATGCGGTATTAGTATCACAAGTGGTTACCCAAAAGAACATACATGTTAAAAACCTAACTAAGTTAATTGAGTTAACGGAAGCAGAGGGGCTAAGAAATAAGATGCTCTTTATTTGTGGTGGTCCAAGGATAAATCATGATCTGGCAATAGAGTTAGGTTACGATGCTGGTTTTGGAAGTGGCACTTATGCCAGTGATGTGGCCTTTTTTATTGCTAAATATTATTCTGAAAAGTAAAAAAAAAGTGATCAGTAATCAGTGAGCAGTGAACAGAGAAAAATGTACTGTACTGAAATAGGTGGACTAAAATGGAGGAATAATATGCAATCTCAGTTTAGTAAAAGACCTACTCTATTTCGTTACAGTGAAACTTTTAAGTTAAAGGTAGTAGATGAGATCGAAAAAGGTAAGTTGACAATCCGACAAGCATCACAGATCTATGAGATAAATGGTGGCGCCACCATTTATGGCTGGCTCAAGAAATATGGTAAGAACCATTTAATAAGAAAGGTCGTGAGGGTTGAAATGAAGAATGAAAAGGATATTATCAAAGCCAAGGACGAAAAAATCCGTGAACTTGAGCAGGCTTTGGCAGCACTTACTGTCCAGAACATATGTCAGAAATGTTATATTGAAACAGTAGAGTCCAGACTGACCGAAGAAGAAAAAAAACTGCACTTTCACATCTATCCCCAGAGCAAAGACGAGTCTTAGAGAGAATAAAACAAAAGCATCGATGAGCACTATCTGCAGTTTTTTTGGTATGAGCAAGTCCGGTTATTACAAGAAATTGAAAATGAGATCACTTCAGTTAGCCTTTGAAGATGACGTACTATCTCGTGTGCGGAAGATACGTATGGAACATTCGTTTTATGGAGTTAGGAAAATCTTCCAAGAACTGAAGAGAGACGGCTACCAGATAAGTCGGGACAAGCTTTGGAGGGTTTTACAGAGACATAATATGATGCTACCACTACGATATAGGAGAGTAAAGACTACTATACCTGGCTGGATACCATATCAACCAAGAAATCTGGTCAAGGATATTGAAATCACTTCAGTTCATCAGGTTTGGTTCAGTGACATTACATATATATTAACTCTTGATGGCATGGTTTATTTATCGACAATCATGGATGCCTACTCACGTAAGATTATCTCTCATATAGTGAGCACAGATATTACTGCTAAAAGTTTATTATGCTGCCTTAGCAAGGTAATTAAATCTGTCTCTTCCACAAATGGTATCATACATCATTCGGATCGTGGTTCTCAGTATTGCTCTAACATATATAGATCGACCCTTGAAAATAATGGTTTTCAGTTAAGTTATACTGGCAGAGATCACTGTTATGACAACGCTAAAATGGAACGATTCTTTAACACATTGAAACATGAATATAAGTTAAAAGGGATTGTACAGAGTAAAGCACGAGCAAGAGAATTGATTGACAATGCCATAGATGATTATAATAATAGGCGCATCCATGCTGCATTAAACTATAAAACTCCACAAGAGGTGTATAATGCTGCTTGATAATTTAATGAAAAAAAAGTACAAATAAACAGTCCACTATTTCAGTACACCACAAAACCTAAGGAAGGGATAGCAAGGGGAAAAGTGTTACGTGTTATGGGTTACGTGTTACGGGAAAAGCCAATGTAAGAGTAGCAAGTCCATCGGGAGGGTAGCAAGAAGAGGGTGCGAGGGGGTGAAAAAGTTGTGAGTTGTGAGTTGTGAGAAAAAAATATCAGGAGGTAATAATTAATGCCGGAAATAGTATCAGTTAAGGAAGCGGCAGCTTTGGTTAAACCGGGCAGCAGTATTTTATTTGGTGGTTTTCTTGCTGTCGGTTGTACAGAAAATCTTATAGATGCCTTGAAAGAAATAGGTACAAAAGATCTGGAGATAATCGTTATTGCAACCGATTATGAAGACAGGGGAGTTGGTATTCTGATAGCCAACAAACAAGTTGCGAAGATCAAGAGTTCTCACATTGGAACTAACAAAGCAACTCAGGCACAGATGAACAATGGCGAAATAAAGGTAGATCTAATCCCACAGGGAACTTTATTAGAGCAGATAAGGGCTGCCGGTGCCGGACTTGGTGGTGTACTGACTCCAACCGGTTTGGGAACTGTTGTGGCTGAAGGTAAACAAATAATTGTTGTTGATGACAAACAGTACCTCTTAGAAAAACCAATATCAGCAAATTTTGCTTTTATAAGAGCAGCTAAAGCAGATAGATATGGTAATCTCATCTATAGTAAAACAGCCCGGAACAGTAATCCAATAATGGCTACGGCAGGGAAGATCACTATAGCTGAAGTTGATGAAATATTGGAAGTTGGAGAAATTTCTCCTGAAGATGTTGTAACTCCGGGTGTTTTTGTGGATTATTTAGTTTTACATAAGGAGGGGTGAAAAAGTTGTGAGTTGTGAGTTGTGAGAAAAAAAATCAGGAGTAAATATGCAAGATAAATGCAAGAAATATATGGATAAAGATCTGAAAAAAGCACTTATTGGAAAGAGAATTGCCCAAGAACTGAAGGATGGTGATTTTGTTAATTTAGGAATTGGTTTACCAACTGAAGTTGCTAATCATATTCCACCCGGTATTAATGTTTTCTTTCAAAGTGAAAATGGTATCATGGGGGTAGGACCTGCGCCTAATGAAGGAGAAGAAGACAAAGATCTGATCAATGCCGGTGGGGGGTATATTACCGCTATGAAGGGTGCGTCATATTTCGATACCTGCCTGAGTTTTGCCATCATTAGAGGTGGTCATATTGATATGACTGTTTTAGGGGCTCTACAGGTAGATCAAGAAGGGAATTTAGCTAATTGGATGATCCCTGGTAAACTTGTTCCCGGAATGGGTGGTGCAATGGATCTGGTAACAGGATCACGAAAAGTCGTGATCGCCATGGAGCATTGCGACAAGAATGGGAACCCGAAAATACTTAAAAAATGCACACTTCCACTAACAGCTAAAAACAAAGTTAATTTAATAGTGACTGATAAAGCGGTTATTGAGGTTACTGCTCAAGGGTTACTCCTGAGAGAGATATCTCATGGGATGACAGTTGATGATGTATTAAAGGTTACGGAAGCAGATTTGATCATACCAGATCATGTAGGTGTATTTGGGCTTTGATAGGAACAGAGATATGATCTTACAAGAAATGATCTTTAACTTGCAGAAATATTGGGCTGAAAAGGGATGCAATATTCTACAACCTTATGATATGGAGATGGGTGCTGCGACCTTTCATCCGATAACTTTTTTCGGATCATTGAGTAAAAACCCTCTTAGTGTTGCTTATGTGCAACCTTGCCGTCGTCCAAAAGACGGTAGATATGGTCAGAATCCTAATCGCTATCAACATTATTACCAATTTCAAACTCTAATTAAACCTTCTCCGGATAATATCAAAGAACTCTATCTGGAAAGCTTAGAAGCGATCGGAGTTGAGTTGATCAAACACGATATCCGCTTCATTGAGGATGATTGGGAATCTCCAACTCTCGGAGCTTGGGGGCTAGGATGGGAAGTATGGCTGGATGGTATGGAAATAACTCAGTTCACTTACTTTCAACAGATCGGAGGATTGGATGTCTTCCCTACCAATGTAGAGTTAGCGTATGGGTTGGAGAGAATAGCCCTGTATCTTCAGAATGTTGATGACATAAAAGATATTAAATGGAACGATAAGACGACCTATGGAGAGATCTTCTTCAATAAAGAAGTTGAATTTTCTCAATTCAATTTCGTAGATCTGCCTGAAAAATCTTATTTCAATGCCTTTGACGACTATGAAAGACAAGCACAGGAATTAATTTCCAAAAAATTACCATATCCTGCCTATGATTGTATCATGAAAAGTTCTCACATCTTCAATCTCCTTGATGCCCATGGTGTGATCAGTGTAATGCAAAGAGCTGCCTATATAAATCGCATCAGGAGAATGGCTAAAGATTGTGCACTATCGTATATAGGGAAGTATGAGGTGGAAAGGTGACAAGGTGGCAGGGTGACAAGGTGAGAAAGCAAAGTAAAAGGAGTAAATATGCAAGATAAGTGCAAAACATATTGGGAAAGGATGGCGACAAAGTTAGCAATATGCTGGAGTGAAGAGATACTTCAGATCGCAACATATAACAGTGAGATATCTGATAGAGGTAATCTGATCGTTGTCTTAAAAGATGATTCAATTAAAAATATCGTTAAAGCACATTCAGTGGTAAAAGAGTTGACCAAGATGGGTATGGAACCGCCTTTGGTGGTGAGTGAAGACTATATAGCAAATTCTTTGGACAGCTTTCCCCTTGAATTTCTCAATATAAAGACCGATTACCAAAATGTGATCGTGAAGAAAGAAGTACTTGAAGGGTTACAGTTTGAAAAGAGCTATATTCGTTTGGAGATGGAACGGGAATTGAAAAGCAAGATTCTCCTGATCAAAATGGCAATTTTAGACAATTACGGTAAACCCAAAGTCATGAGGAATTTGATCAAAGTTTCTGTTCACTCTATTGAACCTATATTGAAGGGCTTACTTTTTTTACTTGATGTTCCCATACCCCTTAATCATAAAGAGCTGATCGATAAAGCAGATGAAGTAACAGATTTTCCAATAGATTCCTTGCTGACGGCAGTTGATTTTACTTTAGGAAGGACAGCTATTAAGAAGGAAGATTTTACTGGATTTTTCGATACATTTACCAAACAATTACAGGTGTTATCAGATTTTATTGAGCAGTTGAAGATAAAAGGATAAAAGGTGTTACGTGTTATGGGTTACGTGTTACGGGAAAAGCCAGTGGAAGGATTAGCAAGTCCATTGGGAGAGATTGTGAAAAAGGGCGATAACTAAAAGAAAAGGATAAATTGAATTGAAAGAGACAAACAAGGGTGAACAAAAAAAGTTATTTTCCAGAATAGTTCCCTATTTAAAACAGAATCTTAAGTTTCTCATACTGGGTGTTATTGTTCTTATTATTGTGGATGCGGTACAACTGCTCATCCCTAAAGTGATGCAGGTTGCTATTGACAGTTTAGGGAAGGAGGGATTCACACAAAGACATTTAGCCGGCTATATGTTGCTGATATTTCTGATGTCCGGTGTGATCGCACTGATGCGTTATTATTGGCGGATCTTGATAATCGGAACTTCCTGGATCATAGAACGGGGATTGAGACAAAATTTTTATGAACACTTGATAAAGTTAGCCCAAAATTTCTTCAACAAAGCAAAAATAGGTGATCTGATGGCTCATTCCACAAATGATATGAATGCCATCAGAATGTTATTTGGTATCGGTTTTGTGGCTGCTGCAGATATTATCATTCTAACTCTGGCATCGATCGTTTTTATGGTAACCATAAATCTGAGATTAACTATCTATGCTATTTTACCACTCCCGATCTTATCTTTGGCAATCTCCTATTTCGGAAGAAAAATGCACCGGCAATTCACAAAAGTCCAGAGTTCATTTTCTGCTCTTTCAGGGATGGTTCAGGAAAGCATCTCAGGGATCAGGGTAGTGAAGGTTTTTGGGCAGGAGAGAACCGAACTTAATAAAATGAATGAGTTCTCCTATGAATATCAGCAAAACAATGTCAAAATGGCTAAATTATCCGGTCTTTTTCACCCATTTCTGGGCTTTGTTATTAGTATCAGTATGATCATTGTGCTGGTTTTTGGCGGTAGAGCAGCTATCAGAAATGAGATCTCGATCGGAGAATTTATCGCTTTTCATGCTTATTTGAGTATGCTCGTTTGGCCTATGATAGCTATCGGTTGGATCGTGGAACTATATCAAAGAGGAACTGCTTCCCTGAAAAGAATTAACAAAATATTAGATACTCCGGAAGAGATAGTTGATGGAGATGTAGATACTAACATTACTGAATTGAAAGGTAATATTGAGATCAGAAACCTGAGATTTGGATATGGGGTTGAGCAGAGAGCTGAGGGCGGAGAGCAGAGGGCGAAGAGTGAAGAGCAAAGAGCTGAGAGCGAAGAGCATAGGGCTGAGAGCGAAGAGCAAAGGGCTGAGGGGCGAGGGAGCGAGGGATTGAGT
>JAHYIR010000016.1 GCA_019429305.1 Candidatus Cloacimonadota bacterium | reverse complement strand
TTTTTATTTGATGTGTTTCCTATTCCCAGACATTGAAATGTCTGGCTATTATATTTCATACCCCTATCGGGGCATGATCTTATATTGATGGGGATAGAAGTAAGTCGGTGATGAGATCTCTCCATTACGCTTCGCTCCAGTCGAGATGACAAAGAGGAAGGATGCTCCAGTCGAGATGACAATGAAAAGGAAGCTTCAATCCGGATGACAAAAATAATATCTTGCTTTACTCCGACAGCACCCTTTATGGGTGCTATATAATAGCCTGCGACTTCAGTCGCAGGTATGGAGCTACACTCCATTTGGGTGGTGGGCGGGAATAGATCATCCGGCATTACAGTTAACGGTGTGAAGAAAACCGTACGAGGATCTGCTTCGCAGCTACTGTTAGACGAGCGGAGCGAGGAGTTTAGCGAAGAAGCAGAGACGAGAAGGTTTTTAACCGTTAATTGTAGAGCCGGGAGGTTTTCTTTGTTACTTTCTTTTTCCGATGAAAAAGAAAGTAATTTAAAGTAAGTCGGGAGGTTTTCTTTGTTACGTTGGCTTCGCCGCTCTCGGAAGCAGCCACGAAGAAGTCAATTCCTCGGGTCTTTTGTCGGTACAAAAGAAAGTAGTTTAATATAACTAAGTCTGTTATGAGATCTCTCCATTACGCTTCGCTCCAGTCGAGATGACAAAGAGGAAGGATGCTCCAGTCGAGATGACAAAGAGGAAGGATACTTCAGTCGAGATGACAAAGAGGAAGGATACTTCAGTCGAGATGACAAAAGGCTTGTATAATATTTGTCGACCCTTCGATACATTCTGCAGGGTTGAGCAAGTAGTAATTGCAGAACACTCAGGGTGACAGTACTAGAGGGAGAGATGATGAGACAGAGAGACTGAGAGAGGGAGAGATTAGGAGTCTGAGCGAAAAAGAAAAATTTAAGTAGTAGATAGTATGTAGTAAGTATAAAAAACCTGAGGAATGATAGCAAGTCCATTGGATGCAAATCAAGAAGAAAAAATATTTCACCACGGAGACACGGAGAACACAGAGGAAAAAAAACAATATGACGCTTCGGCGGAAGAAAAGTAAGTCCATTGGAAGGTTAACAAGCCGGAACGCTGGCTTTAGCCGGCTGGATCACCGGCTTCAGCCGGTTTTTGGATATGAAAAAACATTGACTCTCATTGCTACAAACAAAGAAAAAACCCCGTCGAAAGACGGGGTTTTAACACTAACTAATTCTATTGATATATCAAATCATCATTCCGATGATGTATATTGCATCAAGTCCTTCAAGAGTTTAGGGCGGTTAGCTGCTTCCATAGCAATTTCAGTGCTTAATATTCCTGCTTTCATATTCATCAATAGATCTTGTTCCATTGTTTGCAGCCCTAATTTCCTGTTTCTTTGGATCATAGGATAGATCTCTTCGATATTACCAGAATAGACTACCTGTGATAACTGATCATTCGTTACGAATATTTCCTTCACCGGCAGCATCTTATTATTTGTTGTTGGCAATAATTGCAGGCAGATAATGACTGATAAAGTTCTCGCCAGATGCCTTCTAACCAGATCGTGTGATTCCGGTGGATAGAAGGATAGTAATTTATAGATCACTTCAGTTACGCTTTGGTTTTTCAGAGTAGCAACAACCAAACAACCGGTATCAATGAGTTTCAGTGCTGCATCAAGTATCTCACAAGAGGTAATATCCTCTATAACGACCATATTGGGATGATAATCGAGACATCGTTCTAAAGCATCAGTGACACTATTTACATCCCGATAAAGTTTCTGATGCCTGACAACACTATTCTTTGACTCATGGATATATTCTAACGAGTCGGCAACGAGCACAATATTTCCGGAGAGATGACTATTGTTAAGATTGATAATTGCATCAACTAAACTACTCTTTCCTGAGCCCGGGGGTCCGGACACAATGATCAAACCAGAATTTTCGTTCTTGAAAGTTAAATTATTAAGAACTTGATTGCTAAACTTCATCTGTTCCAGATTGATGATCGATCTTCTTGTTGTTTTGACACCAATGACCAGTTCATCCATATCAAAGAAAATATTTAGCCGATAACGGTATAGGACTTCATTAGCTGTGAATTCAAAATTGGCTTTAATTGACTTCTGATCAATTAACGTTTCTAACTGAGAATTACTCAAAATACTCAAGATCATGATATTGATCTCATCCTGAACAAAGCCGCTCTCAAAGGGGATCGGTTTGAAGTTAGAAAAGAATTTACCCCAAATCTTGTCTTTAGAACCGGGTCCACCGATCTCTAAATAGTTCGGCTGTTTTTCTTCCATACTGAGCAAAAAGTTTTGAAATTTATTGAAGACCCTTGCTCGTAATTCTACATTAGTATTAAGCTTTTGCTTCATTCTCAAGAGCTTTTCGGAGGTGCTTGACTGGAACAGTTTCTTACGTTCCAATAATCCGAGATCTACTGCTGAACGGAACTCAGCCAGCTTGACCGGTTTGGTCATGAACCGAAAGGCACCATACTCAAGAGCTTGTTTAGTATATTCCATCTTATCATAGCCGGTAATGATGATCACTACAGCATCGGGATCAAATGTTTTCAAAACCTTAAGAAATTCGATACCGTTCATCTCCGGCATAAAAATATCCGTGATGTAGAGATCAAAGATCTCGTTACTGACCAGATTAAATGCTTCCTGTCCGTTCTCAGCTTCGACTATTTCGTAATCTTCCCCTTCCAAGAAACTTTTAAACAAATCCCTTGCTTCTTTTTCGTCGTCGATAATAAGAATTCTGGGCTTCATAACTTTACCTCTTTATTTTCTTTGTTTTTTACTTCTGTTTCAATTTTTAATCAAATCTAATTAACCACGGAGGCACAGAGTACACGGAGAAAAAAAAGAGAACACAGAGAAAAGTGTACTTTGTTTAAGGAATCGTATTCTCGCGTAACATCTGATTGTACAATTATCTATTCCCCCTTTACTGATATCTGTTTTAACCTGGAGACTTGAAAAATAGTAGTGAGTTATGAGTCTTGAGTTGTGAGTTTCTCAAGTTTATCCTCCTTGCTTGTCTTTGCTCTCTGCCCTCAGCTCTTAGCCCTTAGCTCTCCGCCCTTAGCTATCTCTCCGTAGGTTTTTCACTAATCATTAATAGCTAATCACTACTTTTAAGCTATAGTAGTCGTATAGATCACTTCTTCAATAGTCGTCATTCCTTGACGGACAAGCTCAATACCCGCTTCACGAAGAGAAAGCATTCCTTGTCCTTTAGCTATCTCACGGATCAGATCTTCATTAATATCAGTTTTGGCACTTACTATCGCTTGGCGGATCTCTTTTGTAAAGAGGATCACTTCATGGATAGCTACACGCCCACTATATCCGGTTGTCCGGCATTTCTCACATCCAACCACTTCGAAGACCTTACCGGCTTGTAACTCCTCTTCTGTGATCCCATTCCGCATTAGATACTGATGTTTGTCAGCACCAACTACCCTTTTACAGTGCTTACAGAGTTTTCTGACCAATCGTTGGGCAACGATAATATTGATCGCATAAGCGAGCAGGAAGGTCTCAATTTCCATTTTATAGAGACGGGAGATGGCACTCGGGGCATCATTGGTATGGAGTGTCGAGAAGGTTAAGTGACCTGTATTAGCTAATTTGATTGCCACTTCAGCTGTTTCCTTGTCGCGCATCTCACCGACCATAACAATATCGGGGTCATGACGGAGTATAGATCTGATTGCCCAGTTAAAATCGAGCTTGGGACTGATCTTGATCTGTCTTGCTCCTTTGATGACATACTCAACCGGATCTTCAACTGTCAGGATATTCTTCTCAGGTGTAATCACATGATACAGAGCTGCCAAGAGGGTCGTACTTTTACCACTACCGGTCGGACCTGTAACTATGACCAATCCCTGGGGCTTAGTAACGGCTTCTTCAAAGTCCTGTCGTGCTCTTGGCAGAAAACCTAACTTGTCAATATTATCAATGACATTCCTATCGTCCAATATTCTGATAACGATACTTTCATAATGCCGGCTATGCTCTCTGGAAACGATCGGCAAGATCGAGACTCGGAACCTGATAGTATGCCCTTCGATCTCTCTCTGAATAAAACCGTCTTGGGCTTCATCTACCTTAAAACGGTCAACATTGCTGGAACGGTCCTTGACGACTGAAAGAAAAGATTGTGGATTGATACCCTCTTTTCTTTTCCAAAGACGCAATCTACCATCCTGCCTGAATCTGATATCTACACTTGTATGGTTGAAAGGTATCACGTGAACATCACTGACCTGTGACTTAACGCCATCAATGAGTGCGGCTTCAAAGAGATAGACCAGAGCACCCTTATTGATCTCCTGTTCGATCAGATCTTCAGATTCGTCCTCTAAAGTTTGATCCGGTATTTCCAGCTCAGACTCGGATTTATCGAGCATATCTTCCAGATATTTTTCCTCTTCTTTGCTCGATATATGAGAGATCAACTTATCAATTTTGTCCCAGGGGCAATAGTAAACATCGAATCTTTTTATCTTAAGGGCATTAGCCAGTGTTCTGGTAAAATTATCAGTTGGTATTGACGAGAGGATTATCAAGGACTCATTCTTTTTCTTCTGAATTTTATAGGGGATGATCCTTTTCTGAAAGACCTCTTCTTTTATATCTTTAGGCAGACTGAAGATCAACTCTCGTGCTTCTTCGATATCTCCTGCTGTCATATTCTCTATATTGACAGTAGTCTTCGGAATAGCATATATCTTGGCTATCTCTGTATAAACTGCATCTCTATCGATATGATATTCATCAATGAGGATCTCTTCTACTTTAGATTTGTTGCCTAAAGTATTGGTCTTGGTAATTACCGCATTATAGATATCTTCACTGATGATATTCTTTAGTTTCAGAAGTTTGGCTACTAATTGATTATCATTCATCTCATTCATATTTTATTAGAATCCGTGTGTTGGCGGACGGATAAAGGCACTCTCAGAGGAAACAATGATCAGGAAAGTCATCACGACCATGATGATTATGGCAGTGGTTACATCTATTGAGTTAAGAATTGTCCGGAACCTATAACCGGTTTCTTTCTCATAATAGATCGCTATCTGCTCGGCTGACTTTTTTACAGATCCGGTAGCCGAACCGGCATTTAATCTAGAGATCACAGTTTCTGTAAAGACTCCTGATTGAGCTAATGCCTCAATCAATCCAGCACCATCTTTTAACATTCTCGGTATGGTTATCTCCTTCACCTGTTTCTCCATATATTGATTACCACAAGCTTCGGCTGAAAGCTGAATTACTTCCATATTATTACCGGCACCTGTATAAACCGTCGAGAATACTCTAAAGAATATCTCGATACTCATTTTATGAAGCAAGGTTCCTACCAACGGGAGTTTTAAAATCATTCTGTCCCTAAATAATCTCCCTTTGGGAGTACTGAACCAATAACCTATGGCAAAAATGGGAGTGAAAAACAAGAGAATCATCCACCACCAGTTATCCTGCAGAAAATAACTCACTTGAAGAGTTGCTGCTGTCATTGGCGGAAGATCAATATTGTATTGGATAAACATCTCGGTTATCTGAGGAAAAAGAACCCCGACATAGTATGCAATAGCGATTATGATGGCTATCATGGTTATTGTCGGCATAACAAGTGCCTGTTTTACATTCTTCCTGAATTCATGCTGTCGTTCCAGATATTTTGCCGTATTATCATAGATCTGTGCCATGTTACCCGATTTTGATGCCAGTCCAAGCATATAGGAAGTGAAGCGTCCAAAGATATCGGAATACTTCATAAACACAACAGCACCGTCCTGCCCCTGTTTCAAGTCCCGTGAAATATATTTGATCGTCCGCTTCAGGGTCTTGTTCTGCATATCCATCCCTAAGATCTTTAAGACTTCATCATATCTCATGTTTTCTTTGAGCATTTCGGAAGAGAGAGTGATGAACATGACAACATCGGCAAAGGGCGGTTTTATTCTGATATCGAGGAGCATCGGCTCGATCTTGATGTTGCTCATATTGAGCCCTTCCAGAACTCGATACAATTCCTCTTTGGAATACGCCTCCTGCTCGCCGCTTACTTTGTTTCCCATGGAGGTTATTCCCTTATATAAGAACATTTTTTTCTTTTCAATACTGTTGACTACAAAATTGTTTTTTACTGCTAACTCATTGATCTTGTGACGGGCTGTTGATAAATTATTTGCCGGACAGACACCCCTAACAGTTGCCCCATTGTCTAATCTTGTACCTGTGTAACGAAACTCTTTAAACATCTTGGCCTCACAGCTTATTTTTCTACCGCTGGCTCTTCCAACGGCGATTTATGATGCTACGTTGTTGTTCTCATTCTAAGAGTGCATAATTTAACCGCTTTTAAGTTAGTCAATAAAAATCTTTGTTTTACCCTTATTTTTCTGACTTTTATCAACCTTTAAGATATAAAATTACTCCCCATGACCCTTGTGAGAATAATGCTACCTGTCGCACTATGGGACACTCTTTTAACTTGTTCTTTGGTATCTTCTATATTGGAACCCGAGTATTTCCTTATATGAAATATTTATTTATTGGATTATACCTTTATCAATGCAGATATGAGCTTTTCATGTTAAAAAAGTTTTGCCTGACAATCTTTTTTCTCTTATTATAGTACATTATTATTTAATAGATAACAACTTTTCCTCACCATCTTTGGCATTTTTCTACCTACTACTTTCTACTTACTACCTACTTTTTCCCCTCCCTCCATTACCTAACAACTGTCACTCTGAGTGATCCTTGGAATGACTTCTTGCTTATTTTACCAAGGATTGCATCGAAGGGTACCATGATCAAAAAGTCGGTTAAGTATTCTGACTCCTTCGATACATTCTACCGACAAGAATAGCAAGAAGCCAACGATAGAACACTCAGGATGACAATATTTTGATGTCTTTAAGCTGTCAATGTCCTGTGACTTCCTCGAGTTCGGAAGCAGCCACGAGGAAGCACTATCCTCGTTTCTGTCACCCTGAGTGACCCTTGGAATCGCTTCTTGCTTCTTTTTTTACCAAGGATTGTATCGAAGGGTAAACAAATAATGATCTGCATTTTGTCATCTCGACTGGAGAAAATATCACGTTAGTGATGTTTCGTAACGGAGAGATCTCATCACGGACTATGTAAATGGCAGTTGAAATTGGTACAAGGAATCTAATAGTTAATCTATCAGTATATAGAATGGTTTAAAATGATAGTGAATATTTGTACCATACAATCCTGATCTTAGAATTTTTTGTAGTTAGTCAGAGACCGGCTGAAGCCAGTGAACCAGCCGGCTGAAGCCAGCGTTCCGGTTTGCTAACCCTCCCTTTGGCTTTTTCTACTTACTACTTACTACCTACTTTTTTCCCCCTCCCTACATTACCTAACAACTGTCACCCTGAGTGATCCTTAGAATCGCTTCTTGCTTCTTTTTTTACCAAGGATTGTATCGAAAGGTAAACAAATAATGATCTGCATTTTGTCATCTCGACTGGAGAAAATATCACGTTAGTGATGTTTTCGTAACGGAGAGATCTCATCACGAACAAAAGTCTATCCCCTTGCATATCATACTCTTAACATTAGGAAGGGATATAGTCGGATATATCCGACTATATCCCTTCCTAATGATCACCTATTAATTCAAATCATTTTTTGCTCCTTCCAGCCGGGCAACCGCCGGTCGCCCCTACAAAAAACCCTATCACCATTTCACCTTTCCACCCTATCACCATTTTTCCTTTCTTTGGCATTTTTTACAGATAACTTATTAAATAATAAGCAATTGGCACATATAATGCATCTCTTAATAAGAAATATGATTTTTGTGAGGTGAATTATGGGACAACAGCAGATTCTTTTACTTGTTTTAGTTATTATCCTGGTTGCAATAGCAATTGTGATCGGTATTACTACATTTCGTGTTCAAACGGTGCAAAGTAATATTGATGCAATGATAACCGATCTGAACAATCTCGGTATAATGGCATATCAATACCGAATGAGACAAACTGCCGAATTAGGCAGTGCAGCTTCATATGACGGTTTTGACGAATACTTTATTGATTTACCTGATGGATTGACAGACAATATTAATGGGACCTATACGATTCATACTCTCCTTCCTGATCTTGTGGTCATTCAAGGAGTTTCGAAAATGCATCAGGAAAACAATGAACCGATAATACGCTGGCTTTCGGTTGATAATGACGGCAAGTTTGACTTATTTATTACTGAACCACCTACTCAATGATCTAAATATCATTACTATAAGTTATACCATTGTCAGACCACATTTCCATGTGGTCTTTTTTATTAACTAATCCTTCCTTATCCTTTATCATTCACTTTGCTGAAAGTATTAGCTTTATAAAATGAATTGCTGTGCAAGATCTAAATAAGTTACTTTTCCCTTCTTACTGATTACTGATCACAGATCAAGCCCATATCTTCTTACTATATTCCAACAGTTTTGTCATATTATGATGTCATCTATATTTATATTGTAATGAACTGATGTCATAGTCACTTAACTTTGGGCTCTATAAAGTATTACTTTTGCTCAGATCTTTCTCATTTTTTCACTTTTCTGTCTTACCAAATACTATATTCATACTCTATCTGCTTTATTTTCAATCTTATAGAATATCAATAAATAGTTTTGGCACGACCCTTGCATATGTATCTGGCAACCAAAAAAATATTGGAGGATATTATGGGACAACAACAAATCCTATTGATCGTTTTAAGTGTGATCTTAGTTGGTATCGCCATTGCGGTCGGTATCACAATGTTCAGAGCACAAGCTAGACAGAGTAATCTTGATGCAATTATTGCAGACCTTAATAACTTAGGTGCTATCGCTTATCAGCACAAACTGAGACCAGTCAGCATGGGTGGCGGTGGCGGTGTTTATGATGCTTCAGCACTACCTACTCCGGGTATGGGTTTCGAAGCATATTTTGATACTCTGCCATATGATATGCAAGTGAATCAGAATGGTTATTATGTTATCGGTACAGTAACTGATATTTCAGTAGAAATTCATGGATGGAATGCTACTTACTTACATGGTCGTACTATTACTATAGATGAAAATGGCCTAATGTCGATAACGGATTTAACTGCATCTCCTGGTGAGCCCCCAGAACCACCAACTAACTAATCATAGCAATTATTAACAAACTAATAAAACCCACACAGCAATGTGTGGGTTTTTTTGTTTGTATTTTTTTTATTCGACTTCCCAGACACTGAAGTGTCTGGCTATCTTATTTTCATACCCCTATCAGGGCATGATCTTTTAGCTTGCTCTACCTCATCTAAAACCCGGAGCGTAGCGAACCGAGGAAATTGCTTCATTGTGGCTGCTACCGAGCTCGACGAAGTCATTAACTAATCGCTACATAGCTAATAACTAATTCCTCTTGCTTCCACTTCCTCTGGTTTTTCGTACCATAGACTTCAGTCTGTGTTTTTTATCCGTAACTTACACAGGCTAAAGCCTATGTTACAAGTAGAGAATGACTTCAGTCTGTGGCTCATTATCCCCATGCTTAACCCCGGCAGCACCCTGAGCTGCAGGCGATGGGTGCAATATAATAGCCTGGCACTTCAGTGCCAGGTAATGGAGCTCTGCTCCAATTTGGGTGGTGGGTGGGATTCGATCTCAAACCAGACATTGAAATGTCTGGCTATCATATTCCATACCCCTACGGGGCATGATTTATTTTTTATCTTTCTCTACCTATGCCTATGCGTGTCATATTGAGCGTAGTCGAGATATCCCATCTTTGCTTGCTTTGCTTTATGTTAATCCGTGATGAGATCTCTCCATTTCGAAAGCATCACTAATGTGACTCTTTCTCCAGTCGAGATGACATAGGAGAAAAGATTCGCTTCAACCTCAGGTATGGGACGAAGTCCCATTTGGGTGGCGGGTGGGTTGAGATCATCTTTATCCCAGACACTGAAGAGTCTGGCTATCTTATTTCATACCCCTGCGGGGCATGATCTTTATAGCTTGCTCTTCCCCATTAAAAAACCCGGAGCCGAAGGCGATGGGTGACATAATATAGCCTGCGACTTCAGTCGCAGGTATGGGACAAAGTCCCATTTGGGTGGCGGGGTGGGTTGAGATAATCTTTTATCCCAGACACTGAAGTGTCTGGCTATCTTATTTCATACCCCTGCACGGCATGATCTTTATTTTAGATTAGTTTGCCAAAAAAACTGGGAATGCAGCAGATGATATAATTAATATGCATCTATATTTGGAACTACCAACCTTCCCAGAAAAAAAAACTCTCTCTGTCACTCCCGATCGGAGAAAGAATATGTCTCTCTCCCTCTTCAGTTGCGGCTAAGAAATTCAATTGCCGGTCAAAATGAGCATAAATAGAAGCACCAACTACTAACTGGGATAGACCTTTGATCGTTATAACTTCACCATCATCTGATATGGAAACCTGATACAGGGCATTGGATGTGAAATTATAGTTTTGTGGTATTTCAAAACCGGTATAGAGAGCTACACCATCCTGAGTCTGCCCCTGCTCAACTCTATATTTATAGGCAGCATCAGCGATCCTCATAATATCAAATATGATGTCGTCCTGATGGGCATCTATTTTATAGGATTGATACATATACCTACAAATAAATGCAGTTGCAACTATTAAAATGATACCCAGAAAAATTAGTAAAAATTGTTTCTTCCCCATTTTATCATCCTCTATTACCTAATATACTACCTTAATTACTATGAAAAAAATCTAATAGCATATTCTTTATGGAGATTGTTTTTGTCAAATAGATTAATTAGGTATTAGGGATTAGGGATTAGGAAAACTTACGGAAGCAGAGCAAGCACTATCCACTGAACCGAGGAAATCACTTCTTCGTGGCTGCTTCCGAGCTCGGCGAAGCCATTGACACAGATAAAAAAAGGGTGGAAGGGTGGAAGGGTGGAAGGGTGATAAGGATGAAATAGAACACGGATTCAACGGTAAAAGTGGATCTTACGGAAAAACAACTTTAGTTTATATATAATAATGTATAATAATAGTAAGGAGCCATCACAAAATATTTGGCTTAGGGAAAAAACATAAAAAGCAAAGTGTCTGGTTGGTAATTCTTGCTTATTTTGATAGTTGGTCAGTGCTGAGATCTCTCCATTACGCTGCGCTACAGTCGAGATGACAAAGGGTTGGGTGGGTTGAGATCATCTTTATTCCAGACACTGAAGTGTCTGGCGATCTTATTGCATACCCCTACGGGGCATGATCTTTTAGCTTGCTCACCCCACAAATTGTCATATCGAGCGTAGTCGAGATATCCCATCTTTGCTTGCTTTGCTTTATGTTAGCCCGTAATGAGATCTCTCCATTACGCTGCGCTCCAGTCGAGATGACAAAGATTTATAGATATAGACTTCAGTCTTTGTCTTGTTTTTGCTTGGCTGTTTTTAAAAAAAAGCCAATATTCCATAAAAGTTGTTATGTTTCACCGGTATTTGTTACCTTATATTCCAAATCCGTTTCAATCCTGTTTTTCCGTTTAATCCGTGTTCTATTAATTTCCTGCTATACCTTCCAATGAACTTGCTATTCTTCCGTCGGAGCGTCATGTTATTTTTATTTTCCTCTGTGCTCTCCGTGTCTCCGTGGTGAAATATTTTTCCTTCTTGCTTTGCTTTCAATGGACTTGCTTCTCCTCCTACCGGTTCTCTCTCAGTCACTTAGTCTCTCCCTCGCCCCCTCGCTCTCTCGTATTTACTCCTCTTCTTGATTATTTTCCTTCCATTGGCAGTCTTCTTGCATCTAATATTAATAAATGACGCATTATAAGCGATTTTAAGGAGTTTATTATGATGAAGAACAATCCGCTGGAAGAATTATTCAAGGATGACAGATCAAGAGTAGAACCTGCTAAAGAGAGTTGGGGCAAACATGGCTTAATAATGGCACTCTCCCTGTCATTGTTGATCTCGTTAGTAGTAACAGTTCTCTTTAACAGTAATTTTATGACAAATAACAAGCAGAAAGAGCAACTATCCTGATCGTAGATCAAGTTATCAATACTTATTTAATTCGCCTGTTATAGAGAAGAAAAAATGAAAAAAAATGCTTATTCCTGTTTGTTAGAAGCAACCTTGACAATGTCAGACGCTATCTCATTGTTAATCAGTCAAATAGAAATAATGTTATTTTGCCTGAAAGTACTGAAAATGCCTGAGAGCAGAGATAAAAATAAGCTTAACAATGATTTAGTTCTTGACATTAAAGTGGGGTTGTTGTATGCGATAACCTGTAACTTAATTTATGGGGCAACTTGTGAAAAAGGGAGTATAAATAGGAGTATGAAATTGGCTTTTAGAGGTTGGTTTAGATGAAATTCTCATTTTCCACGAAACTGAAGGAGTTACCCTATTATATTCAGGGTATAGATCGAGTAGCCGAGATAAACCGGATTATCTCAGAAAATCCGGATTATCGTTTAGAAGCGCAAAAGACAATTAACACATTTCTAAATAAGATGATCGAATTAGAGGCATCGGATATTGATTTCGGTGGGATGGGTGCCAACAGAAGAGTCTGGTATAGAGTTTTCAGCCGTAAATTCCCCTTCAATGAATTTTCCCAGTTAGAACATGATGACTCGACTGCTTTGATTTGCAGTATCCTTTCCGAGAAGAAGATAGACTCAATAATTCTCTCTCAGAATGCTGATTTTTCTTATCAGATAGAGCAGGATGGTCTGCTGCACCGTTTCCGAGCAGATGCCTATATGGACCTCGATTTTTTAGCTTGTAACTTCCGTCATATCAACCCACAACCTTTTACTATGGAATCTTTGGGCTTTCCGGCACCAATAGTGAGAAAACTCGATCTCGATTTCGAGAAGAAGGGGTTGATCCTGGTAACTGGTATCACTGGTTCCGGTAAGAGTACAACTCTCGATGCGATCATCAATATGAACAATAATCATAATGAAGGACATGTTACTATCATTGGTTCCCCGATCGAATTTTTCCATAAATCTAATAAATGTATCGTCCGTCATCGTGAAGTGGGAAGAGATACACTCTCTTTTAAAGATGGTACGATAGAATCTTTACGTCAGGATCCGGATATTATAGTTATCGGTGAGATGCGAGACCCGGACACGATCATGACCGCATTGGAGATCACCGATAGTGGTCATAAGGTCTTCTCGACTCTCCATACCGGTTCGGCATCGGAGAGTATCCACCGTATTGTAGCCGAGTGCCCCGTTGAAGAGCAACAAAGAGTAAGAATGCGACTGGCAGATGTCTTGAGTGTAGTAATATCCCAGAAGTTAGTCCCTTCTACCGATGGTAAGAGAATAATGGCGAAAGAGATCCTTAATGTAACTGCCAATGTAGCGGCAGCAATTATAAATAATAATGTAGGTGAGATTTACCAAATGATTACTGAAGGTAAAGACCTTGGTATGGTAACGATGGAGCAGGACCTGCTTCGTCTATATATGAACAAGATAATAACTAGAAAGAATGCTATTGCGTACGCTAACAACAAAAAAAGGATGGTCGATCTTATTCAGTATTATCAGAATAAGATGGCTTAAGAGAATGGTATGGCAAAAAAAATAAGATCTTTTGGTTTGATGCAGGACGGTTCTGCAATCAAGATAGCTTATCTGGAGGCGGATAAAGAACGGCTTCGGATAGTTGATCTGCAGACGGTAAGGTTACCGGAAGGGGATGTTCCGACAACCCCGGACGGTATGTTCGATGAAACCCTGACAGATCTGGACTTTGATTTTGATTTTGAGACCGGTGGTGATAAACCATCGGGAGCAGAGTCCGATTCACAACAGGATTTTGGTATTCCCAAAGAAGCCGAACCTCTTCAGGCAAAATCGGAAGAACGAACCCTGGAAAAAGTGGCACGGGAATTAAAATTTGAAAATGGAACAGTTTCACTTAATCTGGATATCTCCAATATAAGTTACAAAGAATTGAAGATCCCGGAAAAAGCGAGTAAGAAAAAGGTCTATTCGGAGATTAAAAAGCTATTTTTTGATGCTGAATCTCCGGCAGTAATGACTTTCTCTCATTTGGAGCGGCACGACGGAACAGTTGTTGGTGTCAGTCATGAAGGAAAAATGGAGCTGTTGGAGAATCTGATCAATCTTAATCGCACCCTCTCCAAGAAACGTTATCATTATTCTTACATTCAGCCAAATGAATTTGCTCTGATCAATGCCCTTCGTTTCAATTATAACATCAAACCAGGAGATGTATCGGCAATCATGTTTATCGGTATGGATTATAGCCGTATCACTCTGGTTAAGGGGTACGATTTCTTGGTCGATCTGCCGATCATCAATGAGGGTTATAAATCGAAAGATGCCATCAAGACGATCTTCTCCCGCCTGATGTTGGAGAGTTCACATCTCAATCTGTCGGTAGTGAATAATTATTTCTTAGCCGGAGAAGGATTAAATGATTCGATGTTGGAGTTTATCGCTGACAGGCAACCGGAATCGAGAGTGGAGTATTTATTGCCGAATAAGCTGATCGATATGATTGACTATTCTGAGATCTATGACGATAAGACACTTGCTGAATATATTGTCCCGATCATGCTGGCTGTTACTGCAGCCCTACCCAAAGCATCTTCGCTAATTCGTTCGAATTTCCTGCCCCGCCAGTTGAGGGAACAGCAAAACTTTTTCTCGATCAATCCGGCAGGATTAGTTGCTCTGGGATTGATTTTGATCGTCATACTGATCGGGATAAATAACATCTTAGGCAACCAAACCCAGAACAGCAGGATCAGGTTGGAAATCAACCGCACACAATCACAGATCGAAGTTAACCGGGTCCGACTTGATTCACTTAATGTGATCAGAGACGAGATCGCTACAATCGAGACAAATATTGCCCGGACTAATCTGCTGATCGGTAGTCGTAATCAATGGCACTACATAATGGAGCGGATAGCCAATTCTTTCCATCGTAACAGACTCAGTTGGGTAGTATCGTTGCGAGAGGAACGAACAGGATTTGCTGTCTCGGGTAAAACTACTAACCGGTTACATATCATAGCACTTTCCAAACTTTTCCCCGATGCAGTTATAAGATTCTTCACTGAAGATCCGATCCAAGAACATACTGTCTGGGATTATGAGATCTTTTTCAATATGCCCGATCCGCTGGAAACGAAACGGCTCAACTATCTACGCGAGTCACGTATAACGAATATAAGCATGCCTAATCGTCGTAATGAGGTAATAGAAGCAATTATTATCGAAAAAGCAGATGTTGATAAATCCTATCTCTCAGATTTAGAGGGAAATAACGAATTAAGCGGGAGATAGAAAGATGGGAGAATATAAATTAACGTTTTTGTACAAGAAAGGTCTCGATTACAAGACCCGTAATCTAATCGTATTGGTGGTCTTCTTAGTTATTATCATCATCTTAACCGTTGTGATCAGCAAAAATCTACGCACAACACGGGAAGAGTTGTTAGCTCAAAACGCGCAAAAACAGCAGGAATTGATGAGGATCATGACCGAGCTGGCATCAGAAGATGCCTTAAGAGCGAGATTAGCAGAGCTGCAAGAGGAATTGTTCCTGACCGATAAAGTAATGCCGAACCTGAATAACTCAACAATAACCCTTTCCTACATTTTCGATATCTTCTGGAAATATAAGAACAATTTCTATTTCAACTACAGGATCGTTTCTTCGGGAACAGTCAATGAAGATCAAGAGGTGTTTTATCACAAGTATGAGTTAACAGGTAAAGCGTATGTGAATCTCTTATATATCTTTATTGATCAGTTAGAAAGGCAACCGGCTTTTTATAGTATTGAAAAAATCAATCTGGGGACTTTACCACCTGAAGAACAAGGAAAGGTGAGTTTCACGATAGAATTTAATGCTTATTATACTAAGACCGGTGTTCCTCACGAAGATATTGCTTTAAAAGATCTGCGCGAAAGAAGATTGGTCTATAATATATTCTATCCCCGTATTCATGATCCGATGAGAATAGAAACAGAAGAGTTCAGACAAATGCTGGATCTTTCGGAGATCATCATTGTCGGCATGACGCAGGAAAGAGTATTTATCAGAAACCGCCGTACAGGAAACATAGAGGTTATGCACGTCGGCGATCAGATTAGATATGGTAGGTTACAAAGTATTGATTGGAACAATCAAGAGGTTGTATTCCGTATGAATCTAACAGGTATAGCTGAAGATATCCGTCTTCAGATCCAACCTCAATAATAATTTAAATAGAGGTAATGAATGAATTACCCTCAAAGGAGTTCTTTATAATGAGAAGTAAATCAATCTATTCATTAGTGGTAGCATTCATGATCTGTTTGGCTACCTTCTGTCTGTTTGCCGCTCCACAGGGAGAAAGAGATCTGATCAGTTTATCGGAAAATGTCCAGTTTGCCGATGCTGTTAGGATCTTTGATCCCTATTATCGTCAGTATGAGAACAAAGTTCTCCTCGATATGTCGGACTATGTCGGTCCTATTGGGATCAATCTCGACCGCATCCACTGGAAAGCCGCTTTTAACAGTATCTTGAAGAAAAATGAGCTTGTTCTTCAAGAAAGGGATAATGCCTTTCTTGTTCGCAAAGAGAGTGACCTGAAAGCCCCAACTAAAGAAGAAGCTGCTGTTGAATACATAGACGATATACTGATCGAGGCGACTTTCTTCGAAATTGATTTTCGCACTGTGCGAGAATTAGGTATTGACTGGAGTTCTTTTATTGGTGGAAGAGTTAAGATTAATGCAGATTTATCGAGTACTGATCGATTAACCTCAGATTTGTTAACTGTCTCAACTGGAGACCGTGCCTTTGATATCGGAGATACTACTATTGAAGTCAATGCTCTCTTTAAGGCATTAGCAAGTACTAATCAAGGTCATTTCCTCGCTACTCCACAGGTTACTGTTTCATCCGGAGAGACCGGAACTGTTCAGGACGGCAGAGACTTCACGATCTTACTTGCCGGGATAACTACTGCTGGAACAGAAGTTGAAAGAGCCAGAGAAATTGATGTGCAGTCTGGAACAATTGTCAGAGTTACACCTCTTGTTATTCTTGATGAAGAAGGTGAAAAAGCTATTAAGCTTAATATCAAGGTTGAGCGTAGTGAAGCATTTCCTAACCCAACCGGATATGAAAAATTGACTTCAGAAGTAACTAGCTTTAAAACTCTGTACAATGGAGAAGAGACAATTATCGGTGGTTTGACAACTTCCAAAACTAGAAGTGATCGCTATGGAATACCTTTCTTGAAGGATTTACCGTGGTGGGTCTTTGGTATCAGATATCTTACCGGTTATAACAAACACGAGATCGAAACAAAGGAACTGATTATTCTTCTTAAAGCTTCTATCTTGCCCGCCATCCATGAAAGAAAGCTCATAAGACAAGATGTAGCCGAGGAGATTGAAATCAAACGTCAACGTCAACCTGAACTGGAACCGAAACTACTGCCGTAAAAAGAATAAATTAAAAGTTTAACGGCGAATTACACTGATAGACGCGAATTAAATGCTTACTAACAAGCATTTCGTAAGATCAGTGTAATTCGCTTTTTTGTAGGGGCGGTTAAGTAATTTATCATTTATCAGATTTCTTAACATATCATCCAATCTGCCCGTGTCACCCTGAGTGTCACTTGGTCTTGCTTCTTGCTTATCTATCCAAGTGATGTATCGAAGGGTAAATTGGTCTTAAAAACCGTTTCAGAATAGACCATCCTTCGATACATTCTGCTACAAGATTAGCAAGAAGCCAACAGCAGAACACTCAGGATGACAAAAGCCATAGATTGAGGTCTATGTCTTAGCTTTGCTTGCTCTTTTCTTATTTTTGACATGTGACTTCGTAAACCCTGTCCTGAGCTTGACGAAGGATCGGAAGCAGCGACAAAGAAGTATTATTTTAGGTTCATGAACCGCCCCTACACTGCATGATCAAGCTGTTTAGAACATAAATACAATTCAATATTATTACAAAACCTTACTAATCTATTCCCGTTTCACCCTGAGTGTCACTTGGTCCTGCTTCTTGCTTATCTATCCAAGTGATGTATCGAAGGCTAAATTGGTCTTAAAAAACCGTTTCAGAATGGGCCATCAATCTATACATTCTGACAGGTAAAGCAAGAAGCCATTGCAGAACACTCAGGATGACATATATTCAATTTGTTAACGTATTTTTTACTAATTTACTACTTGCTTAACGTTTGAAGTGACCTCTTTGATAACCTTGATCAAATTACTAATTGTATAAGGTTTTTCAATCACTCCATTAAAGCCGTATCTGGCATAATTAGCAACTACCGGATCACTGTAATAACCACTGGAAACGATCGCTTTGATATCAGGGTCAATCTCTCTTAGCTTCATGATCGTTTCTTTTCCACCCATTCCGTGAGGTACAATAAGATCAAGAATTGTACAAACAAGATTCTCTTTATTCTCTCTTAGTTTTTCTAATTCATTAATTGTTTCCTCACCTTTTTCAGTACAAATGACAGTAAATCCTAAAGACTCTAACATGCTGCCGAGGGTATTCCTGATCTCTATCTCATCATCCATCAGGATAATGTAGCCCTCACCACGATAAGGGATAACCTCTTCCTGTACTTTCTCAGGAACGAATTCTTTCCCGGAGGCAGGTAAATAGATAGTGAAAATTGATCCTTTCCCTTCTTCAGAAACAGCATGGAGATAACCATGATGACGAGCTAAAACATTGAAGCTGATAGCCAAACCTAAGCCGGTACCATCTTGCTTGGTTGTATAGAAGGGATCAAAGATATGATTAATATGTTGTGGTGATATTCCGGTTCCGGTATCTATAACTTCAACTTTAACATATTCTCCATTTTCTATTGGCAAGTTGAAGGTATCAGTTTTAGTTATATTCTCGGCATTTATTAACAATAAGCCACCATCAGGCATAGCTTGCTTGGCATTGATCAATAAATTACTAATAACTTGGCTGATCTGACTTTCATCAACTTCAACAGGTCGCAGATTTCTTGATATGTTTAGCTTACACTCTATATCAGAGCCCTTTAGAGAGAAAAGAACTGCGTCTTCGATCATCTTGTTCAATAGGACAACTTTCTTAACCGGTTCTCCCCCTTTAGCAAATGTGAGAAGTTGTCTGGTCAGATCACGAGCTCGGAAACAGGCCTTTTCTGCTATAAATAATCTATTTCTTAACTTCTCATCTGGCATCTTCCTGATAACCATTGAAACATTGCCCAATATGGCAGTCATAATATTATTGAAATCGTGGGCTATCCCACCTGCCAATGCCCCGACTGTCTCCAATTTCTGTATTTTGATCAGCTCATGTTCGATCTGTTTTTTGGCAGTTATATCGCTGAATGCAATAACAACACCTATTATCTGACCTTCCTTGTTAAAAATAGGTGCTCCATTGTGAGCTATATAAATCTTCTTTCCTGATCTGTTTAACAGAATAGGACTATGCTCGGTGCCAATGATCCTGCCTGTTCTTAATACAAGTGAAAAAGTGCTCTCCAACTCCTCTCGTGTATGAGAATCAAGCAATTTATAAACCTGATCTATATGTTCACCGAATGCTTCTTCTTTCTGCCAACCGGTCATTTCTTCCGCCGCTTTATTGATCAGGACTATTCTTCCGTCTGTATCGGTAGAGATAACTCCGTCCCCGATAGAACTCAATGTTACTGATAGAAGCTCTTTCTCTTGAGATAGAGCGATCTCAGTATCCAACCTTTTCTCTTCCATCCGTTTTTCTAAGGTTACATCCCTACCACAGCCGACAAGACCGATCATATTTTGATTTTCAACCCAGAAGGGGGCTTTATAAACATCAAAATAGACAAATTCATCTCTGATATTACCAAACTCAAGATAACGCCCCGCTTGTCGTCTTTCCAAAGTGATACTATCGGAATCGGGTAAGTCTTCAGCAAAAGTAAACCAAAATTTATCATCTTTGTGTGACTCTTTTTCTCTTTGGAAAAAAAACGCATCAGTTTTACCGATTGGTTCTTCCGGATCTGAGGTATTGAGCAGTATCTGACAGGTCGCCTTATTGGCAAAAATGTACCTTTTCTCCAGATCTTTAGCCCAGATCAGATCGGGTACATTATCACACATTAACCTGACCATAGTATAGAGTTCACGGAACTTTTTCTCGCTGTTGCGTAACGCCTCTTCCAGCATTTTCTCATACCTGATGTCATACCCGACGATTATTGTTCCTAAAGTATCGCCGGCATCATCTTTTACTTCTGCTGAAGAGAGATTGAATAATACAATATCTCTATTTTTTTTGCGCAAAAAATACTCATGCGGTTTTATCTCTTCTAAAGTGTCTTCGATGGCAAGTATCTTGCGGGCTTTTTCCTTATCAACCAAAAAACTATTGAATTGTTGGTTGATTATTTCTGAAGATTCATAACCTAATAACTCTTCCGTGAACTGATTGATCTTAATTATCTTACCTTCTGTATCGAGAAAGAATAAAAGTTCCTTCATGTTGGCAATGATCTCACTCGCTGCTGTTTGAGGATTTAAAACCAAAAATTTATATCTCACTATTGCTAATCCAAAGCCTGCAACCCAGAAAAAGGATGTTATGTGGATTAATCCGGGAAATTCTACAGGACTAACAACCGGTATTATGTAGTTACTGACCAGAATCCCAGCAAAGTATAGGAAGAGGGTGATCATGATGATCTTGGACTGGATCTTTTCTTTATTGACCTTAGTCTTCAAGCTCCAAGAAATGAGCAGATAGAAACTGATCATTACTGCTAAAACGAGATATACGACAAAGGATATATACCAAGCAGAAGCAAAATTAGGTTTAAAGATCCATCTTTCTGCTACATAAAGGTAATCATTGCTCAATAGATGTCCCAACAATGACTGGATAAAGAAGACTAAACCAGCTAAATAAAAACCAAGCTGAGTTATTGTTCTGAATAGTGATTTGGCTTGTTTTTTTAGTACAAAAAAGAAATTAACCAGCAGTGCTGGGAAGATTATCCAGCCGAAGGAAGAGATCCGTTCCCAAAAAAGAAAAGTATCTATATTGTTCGAGGCATGGATAAAAACATAACCAAATGACCAGATCACTAAACTAATGGAGAGATAGAAAAATGCCCGGTTGACTTTGGAACGTGGTTTATTGAAAAGTACATACAATCCTAACTGCATGTATAAAAAGAAAGCAATGAAGGAGAGGAATATATCTAAGATCATAACTTTATCCTGTAGTAGTCTCTTAGTGAGTTGCGATGAAATGTAGTTCTGTCTTGATCAGACAGATGATTACTGCCATTAGATATCAACAAATCCTACTCTCTAAACTGATAGAAGTGATACATCCTGGCTGACACCTTTTTTTTATCATTCTCTGAAACCTTGATTATATTTAAGTTTACTATGTACTTAATATGTAGTGATGCTTTTTGGCAAGACTTTTTTAAAAGAAAACCTAAGGAAGTAGAGAATGATCAAGACTAACTACAGGGAGACAAAGAACACAGAGAAAAAAAATAGGTTGTAGGTTTTATTAGGTGTTAGATAATTAGGTAAAAAAGGTCAGTACAGTATTTTGGTAGCGAAATTGTAAATAATCATTACTATATCATCCTGAGTGTCCTGCTGATTACCTCTTGCTTAAGCAGGCAGCAGAACGTATCGAAGGAGAAAGATCAGCAAGTCCATTGGGGGGTGTAGCAAGCAAAATAAATGACCACGGAGGCACAGAGAACACAGAGAAAAGAAAAAAAAGCTATGTGCAAAAGATAAAGAGGCGACCACCAGTCGCTCTTCTTGTTTCATAGACTTTAATTTTTGTAGTTATAATTAATCTCGTGCCCGGTCATCCCGAGTGTTCTGCTGATTACTTCTTGCTTAAGCAGGCAGCAGGTTGTATCGAAGGAAGAAGAGTAGCTAGTTCATTGGAAGGAGTAGCAAGTTTCGATCACTCACCAACGAAATCATTATTCGGTTTTCATGATTCACAAACTATCTGACGGTTTAGATCATTTTTCACAATCTGCTTGACAAGGTAGTCATTTTATATTTCTGGAATATGGTGTGCGCCTGTAGCTCAATTGGATAGAGCATCTGACTACGGATCAGACGGTTTGGGGTTCGAATCCCTTCAGGCGTACCATTTTTTTGCATATGACTTTAACCCTATCAATCTAGAAAATATTCGATTGAATATAGATCAGTAAAATATGTTGATATTTTCAAACGAAAGGAGATACATAATGAAAAACAAGAAAGTCGCCCTTTATTATTTCACCGGAACCGGAAATACTCTGCTAATTGTCAAAAAAATGGCTGAAATTTTTAGTTCTTTGGGTGTAGAGATAGATACACATAACTTAGTTAATACAGATCCCCAAGATATAAGTAAAGACAGTACAATCGGTCTTGCTTTCCCTGTAGCTTGTTTCTCTACCTATCCTTTGGTTTGGGACTTTATAGAAGGAATGCCCGACGGTCAAGGAACTGAGATCTTTATGGTAGATACTTTTGGTTCTTTTTCGGGAGTGGTAACAAGTCAGATCAGAAATCTACTAGTAAAAAAAAATTACCAACCAATCGGTGCAAAAGAGATCAAAATGCCTAATAATATTAGTAATAAGAGTCTTTACGAACAGAAAAATCAACAAATTATCAGCTCCGGATTACAAAAAGCCAAATACTACACTCATGATCTTGTTTATGGTATTACCAAATGGAAACCAATATTGTTATTCCCCTCTATTTTTAATAAACTAAATCTCAGAAAAAGAGCTTGGGATATTTTGGCTAAAAAATGGAAACTTACGGTAGATAACATCAAGTGTATCCGTTGTGGTTACTGCTATAAACTCTGCCCGACAGGAAATGTCGAGATGGAGGAGTATCCTGAATTTCTTGATAAATGTCAATTCTGTATGAGATGTATCTCTTTCTGCCCGACACAGGCGATCAGGTTTAATAATAGAGATGATTTTTACCCCTATCAGGCACAAGAAGCGGAAGAAGTGATGAAGTGAGTGATTTCGAGGGAGAGAGGAAGAGACTAAGAGACTGAGAGAAAACCGGAGGAAGTATAGCAAGCAGGTCAAAACTACCACGAAGACACAGAGGGCACAGAGAAAAGAAGGGGGAAAAAATAGCTTTGTGCTAAAGATAAAGGGCGACCAGCGGTCGCCCTTTATCTTTTTTTTAATCTGTGTCAATCAGCGTTTTTTCTGTGTGTATCAGTGGATACTTCTTACGGTAAAGTCAGCTTCGGTTTCTTATCAAATTTCGGTTTGAGATACTTGAATTGCTTCATCTCTTTGGCTATAACTTCCAATGCCTTTTCCATTTGTGGATCCTTATTCTTAGCATAATCCTGTGGTGTTATATCCACTTCAATATCAGGATCAGTTCCGTAATTTTCGACATTCCAACCGACATCTTTAAACCAGAAAGAGAATTCCGGCTGAGTTGTGATACCACCGTCAACCAGTCTGTTACGGGGACTAATCCCTATTACCCCACCCCAAGTCCTTTTACCGATCAACTTGCCGAGTTTCATTAATTTAAAGGAATGGCTGAAGATATCTCCATCAGAACCGGCAAACTCATTAGTAATAACAACTATAGGACCCTTAACGGAATATTCTGGATAGGGATCATAGCCATACCAACGAGTAAGGTCATATCCGATCCTCTTACGGGCTAATTTCTCCAAGAGCAGTTGAGAAACATGACCGCCTCCATTATAGCGTACATCAACGATCAGAGCATCATGATCATATTCTGTCAGGAAATGACGATGGAATTCTGCATACCCTTCACCCATCATATCGGGAATATGGATATATCCAACCTTTCCTTTTGTCTTCTGATGAACATACTCTTTATTTCGTTCTACCCATTCACGATAGCGAAGATTAATATCGTTTCTTAAGGTTTTGACTGTAACCTGACGCTCTTTCTTGCCGTCATTTTCTGCTATTAGCAACTGTACTTCTTGACCGGCATAATTCACCAATGCCTGTTCAGGTGTTATCATACGAGACAATTTTGTTCCATTAATGGCTTTAAGTAACATCCCAACTTTAATATTCAACCCCGGTTTTTTAAGAGGTGGAGAATGCTTTTTGTCCCAAACATCTCCTTCTACAATATGCTTGATGATATAAGAATCGCTCTTTGGATCATACTGGAAATCTGCTCCCAGTTGACCGACTAAATACCAAGGACGTTTTTTGTAATCTCCACCAAACTCATAAGCATGAGAAGTCCCTAATTCTCCCTGCATCTCCCAGACCAAATCTGCAAACTCAGTGCGAGTAGCTATTCTATCAAGCAGAGGAAAATAACGTTTGTAAATTTTCTTCCAGTCAATACCTGACATATCCTCTACCCAGAAATAGTCACGCTGTAACCGCCAAGCTTCTGCATACATCTGTTTCCATTCAGCGGGTGGATTGATAGATATTCTCACCCGGTTCAGATTGATCCAGCCGGTTTCCCGATTATTACCATCTTCTTTAGAGAGACTTTCAGGATCACTCTTTGTAGATAACACTCGCAATTTTTTCCCCATAAAGATTCCAATGGCAGAGCCGTCAGCTGATAAACGGTATCCGGAAACATTGTTGGCCATAACGATCTCTTTCCGCTTTTCAAGATCATAGAACTTTAAAACTGACTTCGGAGACTGATTCAACCAATCATCATTATCAAGAACACCGGAAACGGGGTAAACTAAGTAGAATATTCTGTTATTGGTAACAGAAAGACCATAATAGTTTGCCTCTTTGAGAGGAAAAGGTGTAATTCTATCTTCAATGCCTTCCAGATCAATCTTAACTCTGAGCTCTTCTTTTTTCTTATCTTTCTTCTCCGATTTCTTCTCGTCTTTCTCTGTTGGGTTAAAACCTTTCGGTTCCATCTCAAATGGATCTTTGGTATCCTTGGTCAGAGTTATTACATAAGGCAAACTCCCTTGAGGAAAGCCGAGATCGAAATGCATGGCATCATAAACCGGATTAAAAATCCTGCTAGATACAAAATAAAGATATTTTCCATCACTACTGAAATATGGATCCGAATCAGACATGATAGGTTTGGTTATCTGATGGATCGCTTTTTTCTCTAAATTGTAGAGTTTTAATGCTCTTGTTGTTTTAGAAACATCAATGCTATAGGCAATCCATCTGCCATCAGGAGACCAGACAGCATCATCGAGAGAACCAAACTCATTCTTATCGATCTTAACCGGTTTATTTCCTTTCAGATCCAACCAATAGAGTTCATTACGATGATTACAATACACAACGATGTCTTCTTTCTTGGTTGGAGATACTTCTAAAAAAACAAAACGACCGGGATTTTGGATCTTAATTGTTTTAAGGAGCTTATTGCTCTCTGCTTCGTATATTTCTAAGTGTTCTTCTCCACTTTCATCACTTACCGTTATGATACGTTTGTTATCATTAAGCCAGCGTCCTAAACGATAACGTACACCATCAGAATTACCACATTGAATCACACCCCCTTCCCAGTTACCCATGTTAAAGAGTTTACCACGACATTCAAGTGCTATTTTGCTCCCGTCAGCATTTAAATCACAATCTTCCAAATACTCAAAGCCAGTAACAAATTTCCTCTGTCTCTGGATGAAAGGAGAACGATAATCTATTTTTACTATCCTATCCTGATCTTTTTTAATATCGTAGCAGTAAATATCTGCTCCGGCGTGATATACTATAGATTGTCCGTCTGTAGTAGCATTTCTTACATAATAATCCTTTTGCTTGGTATGTTTTATTATGTCCTTACCGGAAGGATTGACCGAATAGATATTAGCTATCCCTTCATAATCCGAAACAAAGAAGATCCTGTCACCTAACCACATCGGATTAGCAAAATTACCTTTCAGGTCGATCAGCTTAGTGAACTTCCCTTTCCCTTCCGTATCGATCCATATCTCACCGGCTGTACCACCCCTATACCTTTTCCAAGTAGCTAAATCCATTGCTTTTCGACCTAAAACTACCCCTTTCTTGCCGAAACTGATACTCGTCGCTAGACCATAAGGTAGTTTTTGGGGCTCTCCCCCATCAGGACTGATAGCATAGATCATGAAGTTTTGCCTAAATGGTTGTCCATGATTACTAAAAAAGAGAATTTTACCATCTTTCCAACCAATAACGCGACAAGCACTATTAAGATAAGTCAGTCTTTTGGCAGTTCCACCCTCAACCGGCATCACATATACCTCCGGAGTACCCTCTTCACTGCCGATAAATGCTATTAACTGACCATTATCAGAAATAAAAGGATTTGATACCTGACCGAGATTAGCTGTTAATCTTGTCGCTGTCCCTCCAGAGATTTTTACTTTCCATAGGTCATCCTCTGCAACAAAGACTATCTGATCCTTATATACTGTAGCGTGACGATAATAACCTTGATTTTGCTTCATAATTCCTCCATGTTCTTGTCTTTCTTACCCGCTAAAAAGTATGTTGATTGTGCTAAAAAAATCACATGGTGTTAAAACAATAGAAATGAGATATTTTGTCAAATATATTGCTGAGTTGATTATTTTTTTTTAAGTTTGTTTGAATATCATGTAAGTCAGTGTTGAGATCTCTCCATTACGCTTCGCTTCAGTCGAGATGACAAAATAGATTTCTTGCTTGGCTCCGACAGCACCCTGAAGGGGTGAAATATGATAGCCTGCGACTTCAGTCGCAGGTATGGAGCTACGCTCTATTTGGGTGGCGGGAAAGAATAGATAATCCGGCATTACAATTAACGGTGTGAAGAAAACCGAACGAGGATCTGCTTCGAAGCTACTGTTAGACGAGCGAAGCGAGGAGTTTAGCGAAAGAAGCAGAGACGAGAAGGTTTTTAACTATTAATTGTAGAGCCGGGAGGTTTTATTTGTTACTTTCTTTTGTCGGTACAAAAGAAAGCAATTTACTAAAAGTTAGTCCGTAATGAGATCTCTCCATTACGAAAGATTCTCTTCGTGGTTCTTTCTTCAGTTGAGATGATAAAATGGTTGACATCTATTGCTAATTTCTTGGTTTTGACACAGATTTGGAGAAAAACTAAAGAAATATATAAAAGAAAGGAGTCTATTATGAAATCATTAGAAGAATTACGAATGATACGGGAAAAGGCACAACAAGAGATGAAACTCAGAGGTAGTGACTACCGTATCAAGGTCGTTGTAGGAATGGGTACATCCGGAATTGCTATGGGTGCCCGAGATGTAATGAAAACCTTTTTAGAAGAAATTGAAAAACGATCACTAAAAGATATTCAAGTAACTCAAACCGGAGAAAAAGGATTGTCTTCAATGGAACCAGTTGTTGACTTGATCGAGAAAGGTAAACCGACAATAACCTATGGATATTTAACTCCGGAAAAAGTAAGAAGAATAGTTGCGGAACACATAGTCAATGGACAAATAGTATCCGACTTTGTTGTTGCTTCCCAAGAGTAATCGAACAACCTTCTTGCTTGTAAAATAAAATTATAATGAGAACGAATATAGGAGAAAAGTATGTATCAAAAGATATTTGAGAATTACAAACCCACAAAAGATAATCTGATCTATATTTTGCATGACATTCAGGACAAACATCCCCAGCATTATGTCTCAGAAGAAGCAGTTCAAGCCGTATCTGAGTTTTTAAAAATTCCGGCTAATCATATTTATGGTGTTCTGACTTTCTATACTATGTATAGTACTAAACCGAGAGGAAAGTACATCATTAGACTCTGTGAATCACCACCATGTTATTTGAAGGGTTCTAATAATATTTTGAAGAAATTGAAAGACATTTTAAACATCAAGACCGGTGAAACAACAACAGACGGTCTATTTACTCTCGAGTTATGTGCTTGTTTAGGTTTGTGCGGTAATGCTCCGGTAATGATGATCAATGATGATTTCTATGGTGATCTGACAGAAGATAAGGTGAAATCTATTATTGCTAAACTTCGGGAGGCCAAGCTATGAAGTACTTTCGAAGTCATATCTTAGTCGAACTTGATGAATCATCTACCCAAAGAGGTGCAAAAGAAGTACTGGAAGCAATAAAGGAAGAATTAAATGATAGAAATCTATTAGATGAGATCAATGTTTTACAAACGGGATCTCTTGGTTTCTTTAATCAAGGCATATGCTTAGTAATATACCCTGATAACATTGTATATGGCAACATGACTGTCGATATGGTCCCTAAATTGATTGAAGAACATATCGTTAAAGGAAGAATATTAAAAAATCTGGTACTGGACAGGGAAGAAAGAAAAGATATTCCTTTAGAGTATGACAAAAGGATCGTTCTCAGTAATTCTGGAATCATTAATCCGGATAAGATCGAAGACTATTTAGGTTATGGTGGCTATGAAGCGTGGGAAAAAGTCCTGTTAACTATGAAACCGGAAGATGTTGTACAAACAGTAAAAGATTCAAGATTAAGAGGACGCGGTGGAGCAGGATTCCCAGCCGGTCTAAAATGGAGTTTTACCGCCCCGATCCAATCAGACTACAAATGCGTTGTCATCAATGCCGACGAAGGAGAGCCGGGTACTTTTAAAGACAGATTGATCATGGAAGGAGATCCGCATAAATTGCTGGAAGGGACAATGATTGCCGCTTATGCAGTCGCTGCGCATAAGGCATATATCTATATCAGAGGGGAATATAAACTCTGTATTGCCCGCTTGCAGAATGCTATTGATCAAGCTTATGATTATGGGCTGTTGGGTAAGAATATATTCAATTCCGGCTTTGATCTCGATATTTCAATTAAAATCGGTGCCGGTGCCTATGTTTGTGGTGAAGAAACTGCATTGATCGAATCGATGGAAGGAAATCGCGGTAACCCCAGAAGCAAACCACCTTATCCGGGACAACGAGGATATCAATCTGTACCAACAGTGGTGAATAATGTCGAAACGATCGCCAATGTACCTGGTATTATCCTGAACGGAGCTGATTGGTTCTGGAATATTGGAACCGAAGAAAGTCCGGGAACTAAAGTTTTTACTATTTTGGGCGATGTCATGGTGCCTGGTCTCTGTGAAGTTGAGATGGGAACTACTTTACGGACTATTATCGAGAAATATGGTGGTGGTATGAAAAAATCGGGCAAATTCAAAGCTGCCCTTGTTGGTGGAGCTGCCGGTGTTTTTCTTGCAGAAGACATGTTAGATGTAAAAATGGATTTTCATAACCTCGCTGAATACAAGGCAGTTCTTGGCTCCGGAGCAATATTGGTTATGGATGATACAGTTAATATTGCTGATATGTTAGAATCGATCATCCGCTTCTTCCGTCACGAATCATGCGGAAAGTGCATCCCTTGCAGTAATGGTAATGAAAATCTCTATGAATCGATAAAAGCCATAAAAAATGGTAGGACAGATGAAAGTGAACTCGAAAAGATGATATTGTTAGCCAGCACAATGTATCAAACATCTTTCTGTGCTTTGGGACAATCATTACTCCTTGTCGTTAAGAGTGCAATAGAGAATTTTAGAGAAGATTTTCTTTTCTATCTTAACCAAAACAGAGAAGCAGTAAATAAATAAGAGGTGATAAGAAAATGGAAAAATTAATAAATGTCTGGATAGATGGTAATCATGTACAAACAAAAGAAGAAACAACAATAATAGAAGCTGCAGCTGAAATTGGGATCAAGATTCCTTCACTTTGTTATCATAAAGATCTAAAACCTTCTTCTGGTTGTGGGATCTGTATCGTAGAAATTGAAGGGATGGAACTTCCTAAAAGAGCTTGTTGCACCCCTGTTTATGAAGGTATGAAAATCCGTACTAATAGCGTTCAATTGAGAAAATTGAGAAAAAAGCTGCTGGAACTTATTTTAACAGACCATTATGTTGATTGTCTGACCTGTATTGCGAACAATAAATGCGAATTACAAGATCTGGCATATTACATGGGTGTAAAAACCGATGAGATCGCTTCTTTAGTAAAGAAAAAACCGATCGATGATAGTAGCGTTTCTATCATTAGAGATCCTAATAAATGTATCGCCTGTGGTCGTTGTGTGACTGTCTGTAATGATATTCAAACTGTTTATGCCCTGACGCATGTAAATCGTGGTTTTGAAGTAGAGATTAATACACCTTTTAGTAAAGGTATGGCAGATAGTACTTGTATCAACTGTGGTCAGTGTGCAGTTTATTGCCCAACTGCTGCCTTAACCGAAAAAACCGAAACTGATCAAGTTTGGGAAGAACTGTTGAATCCGGAAAAACACGTAGTTATCCAAGCTGCCCCAGCTGTAAGAGCTACTTTAGGTGAAGAGTTCGGTATGGAAGAGGGTACTCTTACAGTGGGTAAAATGTATGCTGCTTTCCGTAAACTTGGTTTTAATGCAATATTCGATACAAACTTTACAGCTGATCTAACAATCATGGAAGAAGGAACTGAATTTGTTAAACGATTTAAAGAAGGGGGAACGCTCCCCTTGATCACTTCTTGCTCACCCGGTTGGATCAAATTCATGGAAACTTATTACTCTGATCTGGCAGATAATGTTTCAACCTGTAAATCACCCCAGCAGATGTTTGGTGCTTTAGTAAAAACCTATTATGCAAAAGAGAAAGATATTGCTCCTCAGGATATTGTGTCGGTCTCTATCATGCCCTGTACGGCTAAGAAATTTGAAGCACGACGACCGGAGATGACAGATTCAGGTTATCAGGATGTTGATTATGTCTTAACTACCCGTGAAATTGCGAGGATGATAAAAGAAGCGGGGATAGATTTTAAGAACTTAGAAGATGATAAAGCCGATGATTTCATGGGTCTTTACACTGGTGCAGCTACTATCTTTGGTACAACCGGTGGAGTTATGGAAGCTGCTTTAAGGTCCGCCTATTTCCTGATCACAGGTAAAAACCTGCCTGATGTCGAGATTCATGCAGTCCGTGGTATGGAAGGTATAAAGGAAGCTGTTGTTGATGTAGAGGGAATAAAGGTTAAGATCGCTGTTGCCCATAGTCTCGGTCAGGCACGGAAGTTGATGGATATTGTGAGAAATCAGATCCAAACAACTGGCAAATCAGGTTATCATTTTATTGAAGTTATGGCTTGTCCCGGCGGTTGTGTTGGCGGTGGAGGACAACCATTCGGCAGTAGCTTGGCTACCAGAGCAAGACGAGGTGAGACTCTTTATAAAGAAGATAAAGCCCTGTCTATTAGATTATCTCATGAGAATCCGGCAGTTGCAGCTCTATATGAAAAGTTTCTCGGCTCTCCCGGATCAGAAATTGCTCATAAACTACTGCATACTAGTTACTATCATAGAGATAAATCTGACGGCAAGATTTTAAAAGAAGCAACTTCTAAACACCATTAAGAAATGATTTCATAAAAGACCGCTTTATGCGGTCTTTTATTTCAGTAAAAAGTTTTATACTTTCTATGGAAGATTTAATCAGAGAATGTGTATTAGATAGTAAAAAATTGCAACAGAACTAAAAATAATGAAAAAAAATAGAGAAAAGAGTTTCATGGATAATGAGTTTTTGGAGCATTTACTCAGCAATAACTTGAAACCTGACACTGAGCTAATCAAAGATATTTTAGCAAAAGCATCTGAGAAAAAGGGTCTTGATCTTAACGAAGTAGCTCTATTGTTGAAATTAGAAGATCCTGAACTTATTAACCAACTCTATCAAACTGCCTATAAGATCAAACAAGAGATTTATGGAAACCGGATCGTTATCTTTGTACCTCTGTATCTCTCTAATGAGTGCTCAAATATTTGCGAATATTGCGGTTTTAGAGCCGATAACAAAGGACTGTTGAGAAGAACACTCTCTATAGAGGAGATCAAGGAAGAGACTAAGATCTTAATAAGTCAAGGACATAAAAGACTATTATTGGTTTATGGTGAACATCCACGTTTCGATGGTAAATGGATAGCTGAAACAGTCAATGCAGTCTATTCGCAAGCGATAACTCATAACAACATCAGAAGGGTAAATATCAATTCAGCCCCTTTATCTATAGAAGACTTCAAGATAGTCAAAGAAGCAGGCATTGGAACATATCAATGTTTTCAAGAGACATACCATCGTGATACCTACAAGAAAATGCATCTGAAAGGGAAGAAGAGAGATTATGATTATCGTCTCTTGACACATGATAAGGCATTTTCTGCCGGTCTTGATGATGTAGGATTGGGGGTACTATTTGGACTCTATGATTGGAGATTTGAACTGCTCGCCTTAATACAGCATTCTCAACATCTGGAAAATAATTATGGAATCGGACCTCATACCATATCCTTCCCACGGATCGAGCCAGCTTTAAATGCTCCGGTGAGTGAATGCCCACCTTTTCAGGTTTCTGATGAAGATCTAAAAATGATTGTTGCTGTCTTAAGGATAGCAATCCCTTACACTGGTATAATTCTAACAACAAGAGAAAACATAGCTCTTCGAAACATACTATTAAAATTGGGGGTATCGCAAATATCTGCCGGATCAAAAACATATCCGGGAGCATATCATGATGAGATAAATCACCAACCGGATAAGCAACAATTTACAATCGGTGATACCCGTTCTCTTGATGAAGTTATAAAAGATCTCAGCAACCAAGGATTTATCCCTTCCTTTTGTACCTCTTGTTATCGAAAAGGTCGAACCGGATATAAATTCATGAACTACGCTAAACCTGGTAATATTCACAAATTCTGCCAACCAAACGCTATTTTGACTTATCTTGAGTATATACTTGATTTTGCATCTCCTGAAACTAAACAGATTGGATTAAACCTCATTAAGAAAGAAATTGCCGGTTATAAAGACTCTAAATACCGGAAATTCCTGCTTGATCAATACGACAGAATTATTAATGGTGAACGAGATTTGATACAATAATAATATGAAAAAAACACCAGTTTCTATGCGACCCCATATTGGGATCTTTGGGAAAAGAAATGTCGGCAAGTCCTCTTTGATCAACGCCTTGACCAATCAAGAGACAGCTATTGTGTCTAATATTGCTGGGACTACTACTGATCCTGTAGGAAAAGCAATGGAAATCCTTCCCTTAGGTCCGGTCTTCATTATAGATACAGCTGGTCTGGATGATATTGGAGAACTTGGCGAAAAGAGAGTAAAAAAAACCATAGCTACTCTGAAAAGAACCGACTTAGTTATTCTGGTCACTACTTACAGTGATTTTGATGAAGTAGAAAAAGAATTTCTGAGTTATAATAAGAATGCGATAGTGGTGTTAAACAAATCAGATGTAGATCATAGTTCGGAAATAGCAAATAATACAGAACAATTTTTATCTGAGAGCAGTATAGATTTTATAAGAGTCTCAGCAAAGACAGGGTTTAATATACCTGAACTTCGGTTAATGATTGCTCAAAAAGTCCCTGAAGTAATTAGTTCTGATATTATTCTGCGAGACTTAATCAAACCTCACGATATAGTTATTCACATCATACCTATTGATTCGGCAGCTCCTAAAGGGCGAATTATACTACCACAAGAGCAAGCTTTGAGAGAAACATTAGACAACCACTCTCTATCAATATGTATTCAGCCGGAAGAATTATCTTTAACGCTTGATCTTTTAAAAGTAAAACCCAAGCTGATAATTACCGATTCACAAGCTATAGGACTTATCTCAAAAAACACTCCAGAAGATACTTTGCTAACTACTTATTCTATCCTTTTCTCGAGATTGAAAGGTGAACTAAATCCCTTTATTGATGGACTAACCGTTCTCAAAGAACTGCAATCAGGAGATAAAGTGCTCATCGCTGAAGCGTGCACTCATCACAGCCAGCCGGACGATATCGGAAGAGTTAAAATACCACATTGGTTAGATCAATATACGGGAAAGAAACTCCAGTATATTATTAATGCCGGCAAGATGATTCATCAGGATCTGGAGAACATCAAGTTGATCATTCAATGTGGCGGCTGTATGATAAACAGAAAAGAGATGCTTCATAGAATAAAAACAGCTTCTGAAAATAATATTCCCATTACGAATTATGGAATACTAATATCACATATTCATGACTCATTGAGTAGAACATTAAAACCTTTTCCTGATAGTTATCGTAAATATGTAAAACTATTCTCATCTTTTAATACTTCAGATTAATCAAGCGGTATGTTAAAAATTTGCTTGACTCAAGAATCAAGCAGTAGTATATTATTGATTAGAAATAAGATATGAAGTGATAGTCTTTTTTCTATAAGCAGAAGATATCACTACATGAAACTAATAAGATAAAGCACCGTTAAGAGAGGTGAATGAGGTGAAGATGAACGAAAAAGATTTAATCCTCAAAGCACAATATGATGTGTCAGCATTTGAGTGTCTGTATGATAAGTACTTCTTACAGATATACAAATTTGTAATGCTGAGAGTAAAAAACAGAGATATTGCTCATGATATCGTATCAGATGTCTTCTATAAGGCGATGAGTAAATTACATCTCTTCAAATGGCGTTCAATACCTTTTTCTTCATGGCTATACAGAATTGCTGTGAATGAGATAAGTAACCATTACCGGCGAGAAAAGAAGAAACATAAATTAGTAGGAGAACTGTTGATAGAAAAAGACACTTTTGAATCTCCACCAGAGATGGAAGAAACAATGAATTACGAATTCCTTGGTGAATATATCAAGAAATTACCCCAGAGAGATCAGGATGTCATCGTATTACGGTACTTCGAAAAGAAGAGTTTTCAAGAAATATCGCAAATTATCGGTAAGAAAGAGGGTTACATTAGAGTTATCTTACATAGAGCATTAAAAAAATTAGAACAAACTCTACCAAAAGAGGTCTTGGAATATGTCGGTCGAAAAGTATCTTGAGAATATTGAAACTCCGGAAATTGATCCGGGTCCTTTCTCTGTCAGATTGAAATACAATCTGAAAAACTATTTGTACGAGAGAAGAAGAAAGAGAGAGACCTTTCTCAAATTGACGAGTAATGTTGGTATCTTTTTATTTATTATGACATCAATTATGATTTACAAACCTGATTTAGCTGCGTCATTGCATGATAATCTACTTTGCAAAACAGGTATTATTTCTACTGGTCAGATAGACGAAGAACAATTGATGGCTGAAAGACGACAAGCAGAGATTGATTTACCAGAGGAAGGGACTTATCTAGGATGGCGATATTATACATCATCTTCCATGAATTCTAGTAGTCCTTACCAAATAATGGAGTTATCAGACCTACCGGAAGAAACACCCTATGTTATCCGAAAAGTGAGAGATAGAAATAACCGTTATGTTTATATAGTTAGTGAGATGGAGGCTAATCAGAACAGTCGTCATTCACTTTATTAATTCGAGCAACACTTCAATGGCTAAAACACTTCAATTATTATCTATATTATTATTGCTGCTTATTGCATCTACACTTTATTCAACAAACAATGCTTATTTAGGTGTTTATCTTGAAGATTTAACAGAGTTAGAGAGAAGAGACCTACAACTGGATAATGGTGTTCGTATCAATATGGTAATTGCCGGTTCACCGGCTGATGAAAACGGACTAATGCCCAATGATATCATTGTCAAAATCAATGATATGCCGATTACTTCTCAAGACCAAGTTCGAACGATTATTCAGTATGCTAATCCGGGTGATATACTCAAAATCTATGTCTTTTCTGCCGGTCATAACAAAGTCTTAGAAGTGACATTAGGTAATCTGCAAACAGCAGATACATCCAGAATCAAATTTATAGATACAAAAACAAAACATATAGGGGTTAAGTTTCAGCACCTTACCGACCAATTAAAGGATTTCTTTCAGATAAAACATGGAGTTCTTATCGTTGAAGTTTTTCCTGATTCTCCAGCAGAGCAAGCAGGTTTGAAAGCCGGTGATGTAATTGTTATGGTTGAAAGAAAACCAATCTACTCGATCAGAGATATCAAAGAGATAATTAAGAGTAAGAAAGCAGGCGAGATTATTGTTATTGACTTCGTCAGAAACGGAACAAACCATCAAACTAAGGTTGTTGTAGTAGAAGCTGACGAATTTTTTAGTCTGGATATGAGCAATGAAATTATCATCCTTGGGAAACAAGAATTTGATATTTCCGATATTAATAGATGGCTCGATTCGGTATTCTCCGATACAGAACGTAAAGAAATGGAAAGAAGAATAAAGATGTTACAAGAAGAAATCAACCAAATACAAAGAAAACTCCAAGAAGAAAAGTAATTTAATTATATCCTCTATTTGTCCTCTTTTTTATCCCTCATCGAGTTAAACACATTATCAAACAGCTGTCCTTCACTTCCGCTTATTTCAAAGAGTGTAATACCTAACTTGTAGAGTTTGTCGACTATTTTTAAGGCATCAGAATAGCGATTGTACATGATAAATATTTTTACCAGATCATAATATGCACCATAAAAGGGGGGATATTTTTCTATACTCCTCAGAAGAATCTCAATTGCTTTATCTGTTTTACCGATCTTTTCACAGGTCAGAGCATACATCCGATAATATGTCGGTGTATCTGATACCGTTTCTTCAACATCCATAAAATCGACATAAGCTTTTAACCATTGACGGGTATGGAAAAACGCCGTTCCTCTGATAAACGTTAATTCATTGACCTTCCCAAAGATCTTTTGGGCAGTCTCGACTAATTCAAATACCTTCTGAAACCGTTCGTATTCCAGATAAAGTTTTCCCAATAAAACATACGGCTTTTCCGAATAGTTGCTATAAATGATCAGATCTTCCAGTAGTTCAATAGCTTTGTAACCCTTGTTCAATTTATATAAGGCAACACACTTATTATAAGTTGCTTCAGGAATGATCTCTGATATCATATCAAAATAATGCTCTGCTAACTCGAAATCTCTATTGATGAGATGACAGTAAGCGAGTTTAAATATTACATCTGCATTGCGGAAATCTAAGTCTAATGCTTGTTTATAATATCCGGCTGCTTGTTCAAAGGCATCTTTATAGAAATAGAGGTTACCCAATTCGTCGAATAACCTCATTTCTTGAGGATAAAGTTGAATGGCTTCTTGCAAAGTTTGAGTAGCTTTTATCCAATTCGTTTCTGCCTCATACTTAGCTTGCCAGATCATTCTCTCAAGTTCTTTCTTCATAAAGATATCCTAACAGAGAAATAATTTCCTTGTGATTAGTTGAGTTGTTGAGTAAATTACGAATTCTACTTCCTCCTTTAAAGCCTTTAGTATAATGGCAATAATGAGTTCGCATCTCTTTTATTGCACGTGATTCATCATTCTCAAGAAGTGATAACTCCACATGCTTTTTGATTATCTCATACTTTTCCTTATAAGATAATTTGAAATAACTGCCTGTCAATAGGTAAGATTTAATTTCATTGAACAACCAAGGTCTTCCTAATACACCACGACCAATCATAATCGAATCGCACTTTGTAGTTTCAAACATATTAACTGCATCAGCAAATGATGTAATATCACCATTGCCAACTACCGGAATTGTAACCGTTTCTTTTACACGAGTAATCACTGACCAGTCACTTTTTCCCGAATATAGTTGGGTACGGGTTCGTGGATGTACTATTATTATATCAGCCCCGGCATTTTCTAACAATTGAGCAAACTCCACTGCCACTATATTGTTCTGATCCCAACCGGACCTGATTTTAACAGATAATGGGATTCCGGTTTCTTGGAGTTCATTCTTAATAGCTTGCACAATATCATAAGCGAGTGAACTATCTCTCATAAGAGCTGATCCTGCACCGCGATTGACAACTTTCTTAACCGGACACCCCATATTTATATCTATGAAATCGGGATTTAAAGATATCAATAATCGGCAAGCTTGTGCCATAACTTCCGGTTTGGAGCCGAACAATTGGATACCAATAGGTCTCTCTGCTTCACTAAATAAAGCATAGCGTAAACTTCTTTTATAATCATAGACTAAACCGTCGGAGCTGACCATTTCAGAGACTACGACATCTGCCCCATTCTGCTTACAGATCAGACGAAAAGCTTTATCCGTCAATCCCGCTAAAGGGGCTAACCAGAGTTTTTGTTTAGTTAATTTTGTTATAGAAGACATTAGGTTAAGATATCTCTGTTCAAAAAATACAGGCAAATACTGGTAGCTACTGCTACATTCAATGATTCAATTCCACCAGCCATGGGAATAGTTATCATCTTATCGGCAATCTGAACTAATTCCTCATTTATACCTGTCGCCTCAGAACCAACTACCAATACATAGGGGTGTTCATTTGATTCAATATCGTAAATTGAAACTCCCTTGCTTAAACTTGTAATGATCACTTTATTAGGAATTCCCTTCAGATATTGATAATCACTGATCATGCTTGGAAGAGCGAATACTGTACCCATAGATGCTCTTACTACTTTCGGGTTATAAATGTCACAGCACTCGGGAGATAGTATTATGCCGTCTATCAAAGCAGCTTTTGCCACTCGAAAAATTGTCCCTAAATTACCAGGATTAGAAACTCTATCGATAAATAATAACCGCTCATTATCCACAAACTCTGGTGTTTTCATTTCTACCAAGGCAATGAGACTTTGTGGAGTTTCAGCAGATGATAACTGTTTTAGTTGAAAATCTTTGGCAATAAATACACTCTCTGAAGATATTTGAGAAATAATGTCGCTATAATGTTCAATCTCTTCCTCAGTGCAGTAAATTTCCAGAAGAGGGATCTGATAAGTTGATAACTGCTTTATGGTCCTGATACCTTCTACTAACAGCAGTTTTCTCTGATCACGGTATTTCTTCATAAGTAGTTTCTTTAACTCTTTGCTTTTCTCTTTGGATAAATACTGCATATTAACTCCTTGCTCGTTTAGAACTCATTCTCAATATTATCATTGACAAATCGTGCAATGCTATGATAATAAATCAAGATAAAGGACAAAATCCGTCAATAGTTTTAGGAGGTTGTATGCGTATCTTGATAGATAATACTATCTTCGTAATGGTTGATATACAACAAAAGTTTCAACCTCATATCAATGATATAGATCAAGTAATTAAAAAAGCTGCCATACTCAATAAAGCTACTGAAATATTGGGTTTACCGCTCATTGTAACAGAACAGAACCCCAAAGGATTAGGCCAAACCATTGATGAGATCTATCTACCTCAACAATATGAGAGATTTGAGAAAACAAAATTTAGTATCTTGGATGATGAAATCGAAGCTTACATCCGAACAATGAAGAAAGATACCCTAATACTATACGGCATAGAAGCACATATCTGTATTATGCAGTCAGTAATCGAAGCCCTTACTAAGGAGTTTATTCCAGTTGTTGTTGAAGATGCTGTCTCCTCAATATCTTTACGTAATAAACAGATCGCTCTTGATCGCATTATCAGAGAAGGTGGTATAGTAGTATCAACTGAAATGCTTCTCTTTGAGCTTATTAAAGATGCCATCCATCCTGATTTTAAATCAATCAGTAAACTCATTAGACATGGTGTTTAAATCAATTTGATGATAGTTATTTTATGGGAGGTGTTTGATGAAATCAATTTGTAAACCGGTAGTAGCGGGTAGTTTTTACTCTAGTAATCCTGATATATTAAAAAAGGAAATTCAGGGTTATATAGATAATATTACTGACTCTATGCCTGACAACTTGGTTGATATTTTAGGTGTTATATCTCCACATGCGGGATATATCTACTCTGGACAATGTGCTGCCTACTCTTATAAAGCTCTGAAGAGTAAGGATTTTAATACTGCAGTAATTATAGCTCCTTCACATCAAAGTGGAGATTTTTACTACTCGGTGGGAGATTATGATTCGTGCGAAACCCCTTTAGGAGAAGTAGAAGTTGATCGTGATCTTGTAAAAAAAATGCTCAGTGATTCAAAATTCGTCTTTTATCATTATGCTCACTCTCGGGAACACTCTCTGGAAGTTCAACTCCCTTTTTTACAGATAATAAACCCCCAAGCAAAAATTTTACCTATCTTGATTGGTTATCAATACGATCAGAGCAGTTTATATCTTAGTCAAAAACTTGCCGAACTCTTTAAAGATAAAATGGATAAAACGGTTTTCATTATCAGTTCTGATCTTTCACATTATCATAGCCATACTCAAGCTGAACAGATGGATAAAAGATTAGCCGAAGCAATAGAAAAACTTGAAATAGAAACGGTTGACCAACTTGTCAAAGAAAGGAAAAGTGAAGCATGTGGTTTTGGGGGTATTTTGACGATAATGAATCTAACCAAGCTGCTCAACTACACTAAAGTAAAAACCTTAAAATATATGCATTCCGGCACTACGAGCGGGGATTATAACCATGTGGTTGGTTATTTATCGACACTATTTTATAAGTAACAAAAAAAAAGGTGAGAAGTCATGTTAACTGAAGAGCAAAAGAAATTTTTACTCAGATTAGCAAGGGAATCTATATTGGCACATCTGGAAAGGAGAGAGATAGCTCTTAAAGATCCAACTGATCAGATCCTTAAGGAAAAAAGAGGTGCGTTTGTTACTCTACATAAAAAAGATGCCTTAAGGGGTTGTATTGGATACATAAAACCTTATAAACCACTCTTACAAACAATAAAAGAGATGGCTCGAGCAGCTGCCTTTCAAGACCCTCGTTTCCCATCAGTAACTCTAAAAGAAATAGATGATATTTACATAGAGATTTCAATTCTCTCGGAATTGATCCCTGTCAGCAAGGAAGAATTGGACGATATAACTGTAGGAAGAGATGGTCTATATATTGAAGGACTTTATGGATCAGGACTTCTGCTACCGCAGGTTGCAGTGGAGTGGAACTGGGACAGGGAAACATTCTTGAAAGAGACTTGTCATAAAGCCGGACTATCTGCTAACAGCTATCTTGACCCTAAATATCAAGTTTACCGCTTTACAGCCGAGATTTTTTCAGAAGAAAAGTGAATTTTATTGACATTACTGAAGTCTGAAAAATATTGACCAACAGCTAAAGCTGTGCGGGAATAGCTCAGTGGTAGAGCGCTACCTTGCCAAGGTAGATGTCGCGGGTTCGACCCCCGTTTCCCGCTCCATTTTTTTTGGCGACATCGCCAAGCGGTAAGGCAAGGGTCTGCAAAATCCTCATCCCCGGTTCGAATCCGGGTGTCGCCTCCAAGGCATTTCGCCGGAGTGGTGGAATTGGTAGACACAAGGGACTTAAAATCCCTCGAGCTTCCAGCTCGTGCCGGTTCGAGTCCGGCCTCTGGTACCATAAATCAACAGTCTGATTGAATATCAGTCAGACTGTTTTTTTCTATTTGAAAGATGATATAAACATTCAGAATTTATAGGACAGTTATCACAGAGCGGTTTTCTTCTGCAAAATGATTTACAATGCTGTACAATCAAGGCATGGTATTCGTTATAGAGATCACTTTCCTTAGTGAGCTGATTCATAAATAAACTTTGATAATATGAATAGTTTTTACCGGAAGATATGCAGAAAAACCTATTTAACAATCTGATAGTATAGGTATCTATCACAAACACAGGAATATGAAAGGCGTAGAGAAGAATTGAATCTGCTGTTTCCGGACCAATCCCTTTAATAGCGAGTAAATATCTTCTTGCTTCCTCAAATGTCAATGAAGCAGGTTGCCAATCTTTAAGGAAGTGAGCACAATTCTGTAACCTATCAGCTTTAAGATTATAATATCCGCTTGGCTTGATTAGTTCAGATATAGTTGCTTTTGAAGCAGATGCTAATTTGTGCAAAGAACACAGGTTATTCTTCTTTAGATTTTGCAGAGCACGAGTAACATTTAACCAGTTTGTATTCTGAGTCAGTATCGCTCCGATAATGACCTCTTCCCTATCATCGGCAGGCCACCATTGTTGGTTACCATAACAGGAAAAGAGTTTATGATAAATGTCTGTTAATTCATTAGCTGAAGGGATCTTTTCTGAACCAGATTTACTCATAATTTGCCGGAAAGAGTATTCTCTCGGTCATTTCGATTATAATATGGAGGATAATCATGTGTACCTCTTGGATGCGATCGGTGGTTTTGCCTGCCACTATCAATTCCACATCGACCAACTCCTTCATTTTACCACCATCTTTACCTAATAATCCGATAGTAAACAATCCCAAATTATGCGCTTTTTCAACTGCTCTGATGACGTTTTCAGAGTTACCGCTGGTAGAGATAGCTATCAGGATATCCCCCTCTGTCCCGTATGCTTCAACTCCTCTGGCAAAAACTTCACTAAATCCGTAATCGTTAGCAACACAAGTTATATGGCTGGAATCGGAAATAGCTATAACAGGTAATGGTTGTCTATCTTTTCTATATCTTCCGGTAAACTCTTCGGCAAAATGAATGGCATCACAGTTACTCCCGCCC
>JAHYIR010000015.1 GCA_019429305.1 Candidatus Cloacimonadota bacterium | reverse complement strand
AAATAACTTATCCCCGTGATCATCAGGTTTCCGGGAGCATTGATCTCGCTGGCCAGATAGATGGTCTGACTGAGGCTGTTCCGCCAGTTCATACACATCGGTAAGATATTACTGAAATTGACCCTGGTCCCCATTTCAAAAGCCCACTCGTCTGCCAGTTGGAAAACAAAGGTCGTATTCGGTATGGCATCGGTTAAATAGCCGCCGGTAGGATTTGTATGACTGAAGGGTACAGAATTTCCATAGTTAAAACGGCTCTGAGCCGCCAATCCGGTCGAGGTAGTCAGAAATCTATTCTGGTCACTATAAGAAAAAAGTTCAAAGTTTCTTTCGATCATGACTACCAGATTCTGACCACTGTAATAATAATCAGTATCAAACGGGATATTGATCGTATTAGAGCCGGCAGGAAAATTCACCGACCCGTAGAATACCAGTTGCAGATTATTCGACGATATCCAGCCACCGGAGAGATTATTGGCTCCGGTTTCACCTACCCAGACCCTGATCTGCTTATTGCCTACCGCTTCGGTAAAGTTGCTGTAGTATTTGATCCCCTTTACATTACCTTGAAAGGCAAAATTATGAGCTGGATAGATCGTCTGAGAGAGGCTTGTCCTGTTATTCATACTGACCGGTAACCTGCTGTGCAGTTCTGTCCCCGCCCCGACATCGAATATGTGATCAGTTGATGTTGAGGGATTGAGTATAATTCTGATATCAGGAATAGCTGTATGGTAGACATGACCATCTGAAGGTGGATTTTCAGGGTCGAATTGATCATTGCTCATAAGTACCATAGCCAATTTATACTCATCAACCCCCCAGGTACACTTAGAACGATTAAAGTATTGTGGTGGGGCTGTACCTTCAGGATCATAGACCCGGTATGCTTTGATAGCTAAATGCCCGCCATTGTACTCAAAGTGAGTTGACAGGGGTATCTCAATAACACTTGGTCCAATAGGGAATTCTATCATCCCGTCAAATACCAGTTGATACAGATCAGAAGGGATCCAGTATTCGTCGTCCATATAGCTGTCATCAACCTCACCCATCCAGATCTTGACATGCCTCTGACCGGTGTAATTGTTATAATTAGAGGCTGCAAAAAAAGTTATCTGTTCTATAGTTCCCTGTCTTCCTATCAAGTAATTAGGATAGATCTGTTGGGTCAGACTATTTGATTGAACGAAAGAAAAAGGCATTATTGAGCTTGATGTACCGGTTCCGATGAGGATCTCCGTGTCGATTGCCGGCACTACGGTAACACTCTGTGAGGGACCCGATTCAATACCGTCATAGACCCCCTTGACATAATACACATAGGTAGTGCCGTTCAGCAGGTAATAATCACTGTAGGTATTACCCGTTAGGGGAGTGGTGGTGATCAGGACATCGTTACGGTAGACATTATAACCATCGGGTGAGCCGATACCCTCCCAGTTCAGGATAGCAAACCGGTCTCCGGTAGTGAATGTCAGATTCTGGGGTGGTCCCATAAGAGATAATACTGCCGTCCAGCCATCCCTTCTGTTAGTCCCATTGGATAAAAACTTGAATGTAAGAGCACCACTACTATTATTAGATACGATAGTTACCGGATCGGTTGACATCCCATGCAGATACTGGATCAGAGGTTTGCTAACATCGAATCCATCATAGATATATAGATAATCAAAATCCTCTTCTATATCATAGAGAAGGAATTTACACATCATCTGGGCATTGGGGATTGTTGTCCTGAATGTCATTGTTTTATATTCATTATTCCTGTATTGCCCGAACGGTCCTAATGAATCGTAAAAGTACCGGCTATCTTGGCTGTTAAAAAATACTATGTCATTATTCATCCAGTATTCATTTGGACCTGGCGCACCAATGGTCGTGAATGACCACACCGGGCTCCAACCCGATCCGTAGGAGTTATCGGCACTGACCATCCAGCGGTAAAGGGTCTGTGGTTCCAGGGAGCTTGCATTGTAGATATAGCTTGGCTCCGTCAGATTTGATATATTGATCAACTCCTGGTATGGATCATCCCGGAAGAAAATAAATGAATATGTCTGAGCATTAGAGCTGCCCGGCCACTCGAAACTGATCATTGTCCGGTCAGTTTCCGGGTCGCCATTCTCAGGTCTGATCGGTTCGCTCGGACCGATCGGCATTCCGTTCGTTGTAGCAAAGATTCCTGTACTGCTGGTAGCTGAACCGTAAGGATTTTGAGCAGTTACCTTCCAATAATAAGTTGTACTGGGCTGCAGCGTCGCCTGGATCACATATTGCTGATCCATAATATTACTTGCTGATTCTATCAGCAGATAGGGATTATTTTTCCAGACCTCGATCGAATATGATTGGGCATTAACATGGTTCCATTCCAACAAGCAGTTACTGAAGTTGTCTATTAGAGTTCCATTAATGGGAGAGCGTAATGTCGGCTGAGAAGGTGCCAATTCCATTTGAACCTTAAAACTGATCGTCTCTCCTGCTTCGCTGACATCATAAATAGATAAGCCACCCACACTGCCATCCCGCAGAAAACTGGTCGGATTGGTCAAATAATCGTTAATACTAGCTCTGCCGGAGTTAGAAGTGAAATGTGCTCTACTGAGCTGTCCGTTGGAGGCAGAGGGATTATCGGGGTTTAAGACGGTACCGCCTGGTCGATATATATATACCTCCAGACGGTTGGGGTGATTATTACCATGATCGGTTGGAAAGATCCGGTAAACTAACAAGCCTGAACCTGGAAGATTATTCTCATAGTATCCCTCTTTTTTCCTGTATTCAACAACGAAGAACTGATTATCTGCGTTGGGAGAGGCGATCATATAGGCATTATTTACCGGTGAGGTCAAAGGGTTCAGGGTGTAGGTTCCGGAAGCTGTTATCTCAGGTATTGAGGAGATCCAACTATTACCCGTATATTTATATTTCATCCAGGCACCCATGTGGACAAATCCGTGAGCCATAAGATCCCATTCGCCTACAGGCGTATAACCGTATCCGGTATAGAGATCAGGTGCAAATTTTCCTGTTCCCTGTACCCCTTTGGTATGAAAAGTCTCGTGCGATAAGACATAAACACTACTCATATTTTCACTCTGCAGAGTAAATTGCCAGAGCAGTTTATTGTTGATGGAGGTGTCGTAGAAAAGATTATCCCACGCCATTCTGGGCCAGAGCCAGGTACCGCTGGAATGGTTACCCCTGATTATAAAGGTGACGTTATCAAGATAACCGTCGTTATCGGAATCTATTATCAGACCACTCGGAACCTGATCTCTGATGGCGAAGATGGCATTCCTGAACAACGTATGAACTCTCTGCCACTGCTGACCGGTACCACTTTCATAACCTATCGGATTATTCTCCGGATGATAGGGCATATAGTAATTACGGGGTTGAGGATCCTGATAGGAGAGATTGGTGGATATATCACAGACCGGGAAATGATGACTGATAATATCCATCTGATCGTAAGAAACTTCCTGAAAATAGTGCCTGACTGAAGCTGAGGTAAGACTGTTAAATCGATTATCGAAGTTCTGGCGGCTCGTGGCAAACTCTTCCTGGTCAGCAAATCTGATGTAGATCACGATGTTATTGATCACTCCGGTACTCGGTGAGATGCTCAGCCACTCTCTGCCGGTTCTCTCCATTTCATTCCGGCGTGACACATATTCCTGTTCTGATATCCTTAATCCCGGCTCCAGAGCAGCCATAGAGGGATCGGTCTGACTTACCCGGTATGTTGAGGGAACGAGAGCATCCCCTTCCCTGACGGCATAATAATGATAGGCATCCGGACCTTTCAGTATCGTATAACCGGCTGCATCATGCAATCTATTGTAAAACTCGTCGCCGGAAGAAAAGATCTGTAATATCTCTCCGTTAGGCTCGATGATCTCAGTCGGAACATCTGTCAGAAAAGCTCCCGATAATAAACTCACGATAACTATCAAACATGATAAACAGGTCAGAATTTTTAATGATCTTACTTTCATAGTAATCTCCTTTCATTTCAATTTTGGATCTATCTGTCTCTAAGACGGGTATGAGCCGGATAGAGGGATAAAGATAGTCTATTCTTAAGAATATTCTTCTATAGTTTAAGTATAGAGTAATACAAACACTTGAATAACTCAGCTAAAAAAACAAAAGATCGACTACGGTTCTCATAAATACAATATTCCATCAAAATCTCCTTGAATAGTGAAATTAATATGCGCCTTTCCTTGTCAAGATAAAATTTATTTGCTTTTAAAAATTCAACAATTTTTCGTCTATCTGACTTTAGCAGATAATGAAGTTCAGCTCCATTGGGCGGCGGGCGGGATTCGATCCATTTCAATACCTGACATTGAAATGTCAGGCTATCTTATTACATACCCCATTCGGGGCATGATTATTTACGCTTGCTTGGCTCCGGTAGCACCCTTCGATACAATCAGGCAAAAGAGCCGGATCACTCAGGATGACAGATAAACAGGCTGAAGTCTATGTTACAATGATTTTAAATTAAACAAATTTTTTTTAGTGGCAAAAGATAATGCTTGACAAATTGAGTGAGATTGCGGACTAATAACTATAGTAGATATCATGTCGAAATAAAATTCAATGCCGATAGGCAAAGATGTTAGAGCGAGATTTGAACTACTGAATTAACGGTAGTTTGGAGTTCATAGTTAGGATTTTTGCGGCGGTGGCATTACAGATAAAAGCTTAAATTTTATGACGAGGTGTTGTGTTTAATTGTCTATGCTTTGAGGTTAGTTTGGCATGAGGCGATTTTGGATCTATCAGACTATAATCTATTTTTACCCACTATCATATAATATCTATCGCTACCGGCGGTAAACCAACCACATATTTCATTATCTGACGATAACGGACAAAGTGTCCAATAGTGCATCAATAATAAATAACAACTATCTTATTTATTTTAAGGAGAAACAATGAAAGAGTATTTTGCTATGATCTTATCCCTGACACTGTTGTTAGGGTTATTCACCTGTTTAGAAGCAACCCCGACCATGTCTTCATCCGATAATACAAACAGAGACCTGACGGGGTCATATATTGATAACGTCACAACCGGCTATACTCCCGGTGAAAATGGAGTGGTCCTACAATTTGCTACTGCTGCTTATTCAGTTGATTGGGAATATGTAGTTTACGCTGAAATGGACTTTCCGACAGGAATAACGGTAGTTTCGGCAACCATGATGGGTACAATCCCATACAACGGGCAGACCGGCAATGGTGTGATCTCTACCTGGGGCGACATTAATAATTGGAATGATTGGCTTTATAATCAAACGGTCAATTTTAGTGTAACTGTCAATATAGCTGCCGGGTTTTCCGGTGACATGATAATTCCTTGGATGCTGCACGGTGACGTTTATGGCTCTCCCCCACATTCAGTAAACGGAACCGTTGTGATACCTGAGGGTGGTACTCAACCACCGGGTATTCTCTGGTCGCAGATGTCACCATCCGGATTTCTCTGTGCATCTCAGGAGTTTGAGCCGGATTTTGATACTTATGACTGTAAAGGGGCTGATGATTTTATCGTAACGAATGGTCCATGGACGATCAATCATGTTAAATTTGTCGGCGGTTTTTGGAATGGAGCTGGTCCGCTTCAGAGTGTCAATATCGAATTTTATCAGAACAGTGGTGGACAGCCGGGTACTTCCATTGTCAGTTTTACCAATCTCCCCTATACAGAGACAGCTAATACATTTAGTGTAGATCTTCCTGCCGGTCAGCAACCTGTCTTCAATGACGGACATTATTGGATCTCCATTCAGGGAAGAATGGACTATGCTATTGGAGGGCAGTTTGGCTTGAATCCTCATGCCACTCCACAGGTAGAGTTAGAGAGGCATTGGATCAATCCGGGGGGTGGTTTCGGACCCTATACGACCTGGACTGCCGGTTCTGTTGTTTGGGATACTCAAACTGAACGAGATTTCTGTTTTCAGTTAGAAGGAGAATCAGGAGGAGGAGGACCCTTCTACTATTTCGAGGATTTTGAAGGTGGAGACGGTGGTTGGACGAGCGGTGCCGTTACCGGAAATAATCAGTGGGAATTTGGTACTCCGGCACAGGGAACAATCAACTCCGCCCATAGTGGTGCTAATGCCTGGATGACCAAACTGGCAGTTAATTATGAGAACAACGCCAATAGCTGGCTGATGTCTCCGGAATTTAACTTTGCTGATGTAGATACCCCCTTTATGTCGGTTTGGTTGAACATCTACTGTGAAGGGTACTATGATGGCATGATCCTTGAATCGTCAATAAACGGCGGAACAACATGGGATCATGTATTAGGTGACGATGGATTTTATAACAATTTTGAAACATATGGTGCTATTCCAGCTCCGAACTGGTCGGGATATAACGGCACCTGGTCACAGTTCTCAACATTCTTGCCACAGCTCGCTAATCAGCCGTCAGTAAAATTACGTTTCCGTTTTGGTTCAGACGGTTCTGTTAGTGCAGATGGTATGGCAGTTGATGATGTCCTGATCTATGATGCGGAACCCGGAGCCATAGAGGGAACTGTCTCGCTAATGGGTGGTACCGGCAATGTGACCAATGTCACGGTCTCGGCTGGTGGTGAGAGTGTTCATCCCGTAGCAGACGGTAGTTATGTTCTTACTCTGAATCCGGGAGATTATACGGTTACAGCCGAACTTTTAGGTTATCAGACCGAGATAGTTGAAAATGTCTCTGTGATGGGAGGAGAAGCCACAACCGACGTAGATTTCGTACTAGGTAACATCGAGATCGCTGTAGATCCGTTATCCATAACAGCAGATCTTACTCCGACCAGTCCAACCCTAACCATACCATTAACGATTACGAACAATGGGTATGGAGACCTGAATTATCAGATCTCTTATGCTTTTGATCAGGTTAACAGAGGGGTGTTACCTGCTTCAGTTCCAAGAGGGATCACAGATCATAAATTTAATCCCGAAAATACCTTACGAGCTACCGATAAAATCTCATACCCTGTTAGCCAGCCAACAGGCACACGGGACATGTTCGATCTTCTGTTTGAATTCCCAACCCATACAGATCTTGGCGAATTCGGGGTGATTACCGACGGGTATTATATCTATACTGCAAGATGGAATGATTCACTATTCTATAAATTTACGCTCGATGGCACATTTATCAATGAATTCTCGATACCGGGCATTACCTTAGGTGTGCTCGATATGACCTTTGACGGTCAATATGTCTTTGCCGTTGCCTATCCCGGAAGTTTCAGTAATATCGTCTATAAGCTCGATCTGGAAAATGCTACTCTGATAAGTCAGTTCACTACCAATGAGGCCTCAGTCGGTATTGCTTATGATGCCATAAATGACGGTTTCTGGCTGACCAGTGGCTGGTATTCTCCACTTAGATTAGTTGACAGAACAGGAACCCTGATGCAGAGTATTAATGTTACGCCCTCAGGAATTGCCTCTTTAGGATGGGAAAATGTTACCCCTGACGGTCCACATATCTGGGTTTACTCTCATGAAGGGAGCTCTTATAATCTATTAACACAGATCGAGGCAGCAACCGGAAATACTGTGCAATCTTATGATCTTACTTCAGTACTTTCACCAGTTAATTATGGCGGTGGTATGGATTTCACAAATCTGCTGGTACCGGGACTCAAGACCTTCCTTGGTGTTGTTCAGAACCAAAAAGTCTGGGTAATGGAGTTGGGACCTGATAGTACATGGCTATATGTTAGCCCTATGTCGGGTACCGTACCCTCCGGAGGAGCTGTTGTTTTGGATGTCGTTCTCAATGCGGAAGATATGGAGTTAGGTACCTATACTGCTGATATTATTATCAATAACAATGCTCAAGCTGATCCTATCATCATACCGGTGACCTTGATCGTGGCGGAACATAGCCCTAATCCATCAGCTGCCCATAGTCCTATCCCGGCTCACGAAGCAATTGATATCCCTCACAATACCCCTATCGGCTGGACTTATACATCGAGTGGTATCTGGACCGATCCGCTCGGATATAAGATCAACATGTGGGTCGGAGATACTTCGGGAGATTCCTTTACTGTTTATGTGTTGGGCGGTCCGGGAGTTTATTATTTTGAAGAACACCCGTTTGTTTTCGATTATGAAACTACTTATTTCTGGCAGGTGATTCCCACAACTATTGTCCCTGTAGGAAGATCTGAAGAAACCAGCAGTACCCGCATCTTAGAGAGAGACGTGGTTAATACAAGAGGTGATGCTGAGGGATGTCCGATCTGGACGTTTACGGTAGCGAGTGAATCTTCTGTAGATCTGCCTGATTTGCCGTTAGTCACCGAATTGAGAAGTAATTATCCCAATCCGTTCAATCCGGAGACAAAGATCAGTTTCAGCTTGGAAAAGGGTGGATTCGTGACTCTCGATATCCTGAATATTCGGGGACAGAAAGTGACGACGTTGGTCAATGAGTATCGAGATATGGGTCATCATGAGATCCTCTGGAACGGACGTGACAGCAGTAACCGCGAAGTTGCCAGCGGTATCTATTTCTATCGCATGAGCAGTGGAGAATATCAATCCACGAGAAAGATGTTGATGATGAAGTAAAAAAGTGTGATCTGTGATCGGAGAAAAACCGGAGGAAGGATAGCAAGCATTGAACCACGGATGAACACAGATTAAAAACAAAACAGATTTAAAAATGCAATGTAGGGGCGGTTGACTTCGTCGAGCTCGGAAGCAGCCACGAAGAAGTGATTTCCTCGGTTCACGAACCGCCCTTTTTTTAATCAATAGAACACGGATCTAACGGGAAAAACCGAAAAAGAGGGATCAAAAAAATAGAATTCCTGCGGGGAATTCATCATACCCTGATAGTGGTATTTGTTATGACCTAGCCCCTAAAACCTAACACCTAAAACCTATTTATTTCCTTCTTGATTGGCTCCAGTATCACCCTGAGCGTAGCAATGGGTGACATAATATAGCCTGCGACTTTAGTCGCAGGTAATGGAGCTCTGCTACATTTGGGCGGCGGGTGGGTTTAGATCATCCAATCCAGACACTGAAGTGTCTGGCTATGATATTTCATACCCCATTCGGGGCATTCATTCTCTTCTTGCTTACCTTCCACAGGATTTTACTTGCCAGAATGGATAAGTTGCTTAACTTGTTAGATATAAAAAAAAAGAGGTTAAGGAGTAAATTATGGATTTCTTTGATATTGCAATGGGTATTGAAAAAGAGGGGGAAGATTTTTACAATTCGTTGGCTGAGGGTTGTGCCGCTAATGAAGGGATGAGTAATATTTTCAAGATGCTGGCGAATGATGAGAAAAAACACTATGCTACCTTCAAGAAGATGAAAGAGAATAATCCGCAAGATTTTAAGAAAAGCGATATCTTTGAGAGTGCCCAGGAGATCTTTGCCGGATTTCGCAAACAATTTGATAAGGTGAAATGTGACGGATCTCAAACCGACCTTTACCATAAGGCACTGGAATTAGAGAAAAAGAGTTATGATTTCTATATGGAAAAATTGGACGAGTTTACTGATCCGGTGCATATGGAGATCATCCGCAAAGTAGCTAATGAAGAAAAGAAGCATATGCTGCTACTGGAGAATATAATTGAGTTGGTGGAGAGACCGGAATATTGGCTGGAAAATGCGGAGTTCTTTCATTTAGAAGATTATTGATCCACGGTAGCAAAGCAAGAATTAACCACTGATTAACACTGATTATAAAAGGATTAGCAAGAATTCCCCAGCAGAAGAAAAGGCAAGCAAAGATGGAAATAGTTATTAGTTATTAGCTATATAGATATTAGTGAAATCCTGCGGAAGATTTGCAGGAAGGATTAGAACACGGATTTGACGGTAAAATTAGACATTACGGATGGAAAAATAAATTATAGGGGCGACTGCAGAATGTATCGATGAAGAAAGATTAGCAAGTCCATGGGAAACAGAGCAAGCTTTGGACCACGGATGGACTTGGATGAAAACGGATTAACACTGATAAAAAAAAACGCTTAAAAAAGCTTTGTAGGGGCGACCAGTGGTCGCCCTTATTTATAAACAGACTAAAGTCTATGATACAAGACCGTGTCAGTATCTCTTGCCCTTAAACAGCCACATTATACATAAGTAGTTGCTTGATAAGGATTTAAGTAATAACAACGATCAGAGTTTCGAGATAAGAAAAAAAAATTTTGACCTTTGCTATAGATAAATTATCAAGCAGATAATAGCGGTAACTACCGGAATGAGCAGAAAAAAATAATTTCTATAAGTCTTTGTATTTAGATTATTTATGCTGTAATTTTTCTTCTCTTTCTATCTTCTTCATCTTTATAGAATGCTTGACAAAGGAGTGTGTTTAATAATTCTTGTGAGCGTTATCGACGTCAAAACAAAATGAAATGATGATTTATCGGGATAGATGAATTTGGTATTTGATCCAACTTAATCTTTGTTGGTAACTTAGGAAATCATAATAAGAGAGAAACATCCATATTCGATAAATCTGTGAATATTTTGTGGATAACTTAGTAAGGCAAATAAAATTAAGAATAAATAGATGAAGGTCTCGTTATGGAAGAAGCACAGCAGAAATGGAATCAGATATTGGACACATTAGAAGAAACGATAAACTTACAGAGTTTCAAGACATGGTTTAATGAAACGAAAGTTGTGGATAAACCTAAAGAAGATACCTTTTTGGTTATAGTACCGACAAAATTTGCCGCAGATTATCTTAATAAAAATTATGCTGACTTTATCACAGAAATCTCTCAAGGTTTATTCAACAAGAAGTACTTCTTTCGTTTTACCAGTAATACCGTAATAACCAAAGAGATTCCCAGATCGGAATACGATTTCAAACAAATGATGTCCAATGGTAAAACTTACCTTTTGAATCCTAAATACAATTTTGAGCAGTTTGTAGTCGGTAAAAGTAATAATTTTGCCCAATCGGCTGCCTTAGCAGTTGCCGAGTCACCGGGAAATATCTATAATCCACTCTTTATCTACGGAGAATCAGGAATGGGTAAGACACATCTGATGCAGGCCATTGGTAATTTTATAATGGAAGAACGACGAAAGAATAATACAATACATTATATAACTGCCGAAGAATTTACCAATCAGATGATAGATGCGATCAGAAATCATACCATGCCAGATTTCCGGAACAAATATCGTAATATTGATGTTCTATTGATCGATGACGTGCATTTCTTAGCCAAGAAAGAGGGTATTCAGGAAGAGTTTTTCCATACCTTTAATACGCTTTATGAAAGTAAACGCCAGATAGTGATGACCAGTGACCGCCCACCAAAAGATATTCAGGATCTGGAAAAGAGATTAGTAACCAGATTTGAGTGCGGACTTTTAGCTGATCTGAAGACACCCGATTTCGAAACAAGAATGGCAATTCTTAAAAAGAAGTCAGAAACAGAAAATATTATTCTCAACGATGATATCCTCGAATATGTAGCCGAGAATATTATCAGTAATGTCAGGGCTCTGGAGGGTTCTCTGATCCGTATTCTCGCCTATTGCTCCTATAATAATATCAATCCTGAAGAGATAGATAAAGTTCTCTGTCAGGAGATCCTGAGTGATATGATCTCGGATAAAGTCTTTGATATCAATATAAACGGTATAATGAACAAAGTATGTGCTCACTATCAACTTACTCCGGGTCAACTATTAGGGAATACGAGAAAGAAGAATATCGTCTTTCCAAGACAGGTTGCCATGTATCTGACCAACCTTTTAATACCGCAACTATCTCTCAAAGATATCGCTCTATATTATCAACGAAAAGACCATACAACTGTCTTACACGCCAAAAAACATATAGAAAAACTCTTTCGCAGTGATGTTGATTTTCGTATCCAATTAGAAAAAATCATCAAAGATATTAGAGCGGTAAGTTAAATCCTTGATTCGTATAGTTTTCTATGATCTTAAAACCACTTATCCACATATCCACAAACCTTATTGTTGATAGTTGTTGAGAAATGATTTAAATGATTGGTACAACTAAAACTTCGTGGATAAGAGATCGGTTAAGAAAAAAATATTCACAAGTTATACACATCGTTCCCGAAGAGATAAAAATAAGGTTAACAAACAACTTACGAACATTAAACTTGACTTATCCCCTTATCCACCAAACCTAATACTATTACTAAAAATATATCAAAGAAAGGAATTATTAATAACAATGAGAATAGTTACATTGATCACTTTAATCATCTTAACCTTAGTCATGATCTTTGGTTGTTCAACGAGAAAAAATATTATTGGAGAAGATAGCGATCTTGAACCTAATGTAGTCGAGATCAAAGCAGAACAAGGTCTTTTTGAATATTATTATTCTTATGAGAATGAGACGGGAAATTTCATGCGAAATACCAAGAGTATAACCGGTCATTTTCGCGGCAATGAATCTATAACCCTGCTTCGGTTTACTAACTTACCTGATTCCGGTTTTGTACTTACAGAGGATCCGACACTGACCTTAAAGATCAGGAATAATTATAACGCTGAAGGGATGACATTAAGATTTGGTTTGATAAGACAGAACTGGCATCATTTTTTTGCTACCTGGGAACAGGCAGAAGAGAATATAGAATGGGAATTGAGTTGGGATGATCAAAGTGCTATGGAAATCTTAGACGGTCTATTAGGGATGGTTACTGAAGAAGATTCACTTGTGATAACGATCCCGTCGGTGAAGATGCAGGATATCATAGAAGGATGGATACAAGAGGAGCCGGAAAGTTATGGTTTGGCTATATTCAGCGAGGTATCAAATGGCAGAAATGACCAATATGTTGAGTTTTATTCGCGGGAAACAACAAACGGACCAATATTAAACTTTGAGTATTATACTGCCGAAACGGACACAATAATCTATACTTACGAGAGAATGCCTCTACAACAGACTTTTATCAATTCGAAAAAGCCGGTAGAAGGTTACTATGCTGGAGAAGAAATAATAATAGGAAATATCGTTCCGACTAGAAGTGTGATCAAATTAAATCTGGAAGAAGATTCTTTTGATCTTCCTCCTAATATTGATCTAAAAATGATAACAGTAAATCGGGCTGATCTGATCGTGCACAGGAAGACTGATGAAGATATGTATCACTTTACAGTTGAGCCATTTGAGTTCTATCCCTATTATCTGTTGGAAGAATTTGCTCCGTCAGAAACCGAAAAATTACCGATAGAAGCCGAAAATATTGGCAATTTTACAACAACTGTAACATCTTTCTTTGGTGTTGATGCCGAATATGTATCTCTGAACATAACACCGATAGTACAGGCACATATCTCGGAGATCAAAGAGAATTTCGGTTTACTGATAACTTCTTCACTGGAGAATAAAGATAACGGATTTATCGGGTTCTATACACCTGATAGTGTGGAAATTGAAAAAAGACCGTACTTAAGAGTTATATACACACTGCCGTTCTTACCTGAATAGATTTAGCAAAAAAGAGATGACTTCTATGCGAAAAAAGACATTATTTATGAACATATCATTGATAGTAGTATTCCTTTTGCTCTTATCATGTGCTAAAGAAAGACCAGAAGATACAAATAATGTTATTGCTATTGTAAATAATGAATTGATAACCAGAGAGGCACTGCTGGAGTTTGCCGAAATTGATGATTTAAGTCAGATATCGGAGGCAGAATTAAGGGAAAAGATCGACGATTTGATTAAATTAACTATACTCGCACAAGAAGCAACAGATCTGCTCAAGCAACCAATAATTAGAGAAAGAGTTAAATTAGCCCAGAAAAAAGTTTTGGCAAACGCCTATTTAGCAAAGATAATTCATGAATTTAATCCGACAGAGACAGATCTGTTCAATTATTATCAAATGCATAGAAGCCGTTATATAGATGAAAGAGAAGAATACAGGATCCAGAGGATATTTTTGACTGAACCTATGATGGCTGATTCGGTAACAGTGATGTTAAATAATGCAGAAATTACTTTTGCATCAGCAGCAAGAGCTTACTCTCAAGAAGGGGTACGAAATAACGATGGTTTTATAGGATATCAGACTTCAGAAGAGATGGAACCTGCTATTTGGAGAAGTATTAGTGGGTTAGCTCAACATCGCTTTGCCCGAGTTCCTGTTAGTAACGGAATTTATCTGGTACGTTATACCGATAAAAGAACAAGGTTAATAGATCGTCCCTTCACTGAAGTAGTTGATTCAGTAAGAATAGAATTTCTTAATGAGAAGCGACGAGAAATAGTAAATAATGATCTTAATGAGTTAATGTATAAAGCAGAGATAATATATAAAAAATACGATAGATAGAGGATATTAATGAAATATTTAGTACTAATTATACTTATAATGGTCTCAACCATGTTGATAGCCGAAGAGTTAGTAGATCAGATAGTAGCTAAAGTAGGGCGGGAAGTGATCTTAAGGAGTGATCTTGTGCGACAGATGCAACAAATGGAACAACTTGGTTTACTGGAACAGGAGATGACAGAGCTGGATATGATCAACGAAATGGTAGAATCAAGATTGATCTTGCAGACAGCGAAAGATAAAAACTATCGTCTCGATGAATACAGGATCCGTCAAATGATAGATACGCAGATCAATAATCAAATATCAAGAATCGGTTCTGAGACATTATTACGTGCTGAATTACAGAAAGCTGGTATGTCATTGTCCGACTTAAGGGATTATTATGATCAGATGATCAGAGAACAAAGACTGCGGGAGATGATAATCCAGAACGAGATAACCGATCGTGTCCATATAACAGAAGCAGAGGTAGAAGAATACTATTATGATAATATAGAAGAGCTTCCTTTGAGACTGGAGATGATTGAGTTAGGTTTGATAAGAAAAGAGATAATAGCGAGTGAGAGAACCAAAAAGAGGGTTTTAGCCGAAATTAATCGTATTTATGATAGACTAAGAGAAGGTGAAGATTTTGGTGCTCTGGCTAAAGAATACAGTGATTGTCCAAGTGCAGAAAGAAGAGGAGATTTGGGATTTTTCGGACCGGGAACAATGATCAAAGAATTTGAAGATGTCGCCTTTGCTCTTAAACCGGGAGAGATCAGCCGGGTAGTTGAAACACAATTCGGATATCATATCATAAAAATGGAAGAGAGAGATGAAGAGGATATCAGAGTAAGACATATATTGAAAATGATTGAACCGACCGATGAAGATATAACCCAGATAATGACAACAATGGAGGATTTGCTTGTTAGTTTAAGGGATGGAGCTGACTTTCAAGAACTCGCTACCACATATTCTGATGATGATACAGCAGAACAGGGTGGAATAATTGGAGAGTTTCCCGATAATGAATTTCCTGAGATGTTCAATAGTTACATCAACAGTTTGGAGATAGGTGAATATACTGATATTATCAGGGAGGGAAACAACCTCTTTGTCTTTACTAAAGTAAGAATAATACCTCAAAGGGTTTATCAGTTAGATGAGATCAGAGAAGAGCTAAGAGAATTTCTGCATACTCATAAACAAATAGAGCATTTTGATAGATGGATCAAAAATTTACGAGATAATTCCTACGTTGAGATCTTTTATAATTAAAAAATAGTTACTGACAGGTAAAAAATATTGTTTAGGTATATCAGTAAACTAATCTCTACTCTCTTTTATACAGGGTATTTTCCTGTCGCACCGGGTACTGCCGGTACTATTGTTGCCTTCGCTGTTTATCTGTTACTACCGAAAACATTTATCGAGTTGCCCTGTTTCTGGATGTTTCCCCTATTATTGACTATACCTGTTGTAGCGGTGGTCAGTGAAGCAGAAAAGGGTATGAAACGTGATGATAAGAGAATAGTCCTCGATGAGTTTTTAGGATATTTTTATGCCGTTTTATTTCTACCGAAATCTCTTGCTATCGGTATTGCTGCCTTTATTCTCTTCAGATTATTCGATATTCTGAAGCCAGCACCGATAAATAAACTGCAAAAATGGAAATCTGGCTGGGGTGTAGTGGCTGATGATGTGATGGCTGGGATCTATGCTAATCTGATAGTACAGATCGGGTATTTTCTGTTGCGATAAAAAACTCTCCACTGATTTACACAGATTAAAAAATGATTACACGGATGCTCCAGCGGAATTATAGCAAGAAGGGGAAAATTAGGTGTTAGATTTTAGGAGATAGAGGCTAAGTAAGAATAACAATTTCTATCAGGGTATAATGACTACCTATAAGTCCTTTTAATTGTTTTTAATCCCTTTTTTTCCTTTAAACCAGTATTCTATTCCTCAAAAAAGGGCGGTTCTTGAACCGAGGAAATCACTTCTCCGTGGCTGCTTCCGAGCTCGACGAAGTCAACCGCCCCAACAATACGTTTTCCTTATCACCTTATCACCTTTCCACTCTTTTATCTGTGTCTATCATTTTTTAATCTGTGTTAATCTATGGACTATACATGCTCTGCTTCCAGAGGTTTTTGATGACAAACTAATTAGAGCTTGACATAAGCTTTTATCTATCATTCTGGTAAAAGTCAAAATTTAATAACCAAGGAGTCAAATATGTATTACGTTTTATTACAAGCAGGAACTGAAGCACAACCTAATCCGTTCATAAGTTTTTTACCCTTCGTATTTCTGATCTTAATTCTCTACTTTTTGATAATTAGACCTCAACAGAAGAGACAGAAAGATCACCAAAGACTTTTAGATGATTTGAAGATCAACGATGTCGTGATAACTTCCGGAGGTATTATCGGTAAGATAACCAATTTCAGGAAAGAGAAAGATACCGTAATTTTAAAGATCGATGACACCAATAATACTAAGATAGAAGTAAGAAGAGTTGCTATTGCCGGCATATGGCAGGAACCAACTATAACTAATGAACCAGTTGAATAATTATCCAGGTAAAGTTTTAGCTGTTAGAATCTACGGTGATCCTATTCTGCGGCAAAAGTCAGAATCTGTCGAGCAGGTAGACGAAGATATTAAGAAATTCGTAGCAGATATGATCGTCACGATGTATGAAAAGGATGGAGTAGGTCTGGCAGCTCCACAGGTGGGAAAAAATTTACGCATATTTGTAATTGATCCTGAGTGGTCACGGACCAATCAGAAAAACCCTCAGATATTTATTAATCCCAGGATCATCTCAATGTCGGGGGTCGAAGTGGATGATGAAGGGTGTCTCAGTCTACCGGAGATCTTTGCAGAAGTTAAAAGAGCTGAAAAGATCGTTTTGGAAGCTATGGATCTTAACGGAGAACTCAAAAGATATGAAGCGGAAGGTTTTTATGCCAGAACGATCCAGCATGAATTTGATCATATAGATGGGGTTCTCTTTATAGATCGAATTTCAAAACTGAAATTATTATCGCTGAAATGGAAATTGAAAGCTCTGGAACAGACAAAAGACGAGAATGGAGTCAATCTTGACAAATATTTCATCGATAAACAAAACAGTGTTCATCGGAACTCCTGATTTTTCTGTTCCAACACTGCTTAAACTATCAGAAACCAATTATAAACCACTCTTAGTAATTACACAACCGGATAAACCACAGGGAAGAAAGCTTAAACTTGTTCCCACGCCAGTTAAGCAAACAGCTGAACAACTTGGGATTAAGGTAATTCAACCGGAAAAGATAAAAGAAGAAGATGTAATTCGAAAGCTCATAGAGATCAACCCCGATGTGATAATTACAGTAGCTTACGGTGGATTTCTTACTAAGAAGATCCTTGATCTTCCCTCTTTCGGCTGCCTTAATATTCACCCTTCACTCTTACCCAAATACAGAGGAGCTACACCGATCAACCATGCTCTCTTTGAAGGAGAGAAAGAGACCGGAGTGACCATTACCAAAATGACACTTAAGATGGATAGTGGTCCGATTCTGCAACAGAAGATAGTTACTATTGAGAAGGAAGACAATTACAGTTCATTATCAGCCAAACTTGCAGAGATCGGAGCAGATGAGCTGATAGATGTTTTGCAGAAATTAGAGAAGCATGAGATCATAGCAATTCCGCAAAACGATGAAGAAGCAACGTATTGTTATAAATTACAGAAAGATGATCTCTATCTGGATTGGAATGAAAAGGCAACAGATATTCATAACAAGATACGTGGATTAGCTGAAGAACCTGGAGCAATGACAACATTTCGCGGAAACAAGATGAAGATCTTGGCAACTAAGATACTACAAGAGAGAGCAGATCTATTGCCCGGAAAAGTTTCTGCAATATTAAAAAACGAAGGTATCGTAGTCTGTTGTAGAGACCAAAAAATTCTCTTGACCAAAGTGCAACCAGCCGGCAAGAGAATAATGAGTGGCTTTGAGTATCATATAGGAGCAAGAATTGAGATTGGGGAGAACTTTGTAAGTGGAATTCGTGATCGATCATAAAAGAAAGAACCTCTTTTTGATTTTAGCAACTGTTAGTTTAATACTAATGATGATGATCACAACCTTGCTCTGGTGGTTTATTTCTCCCAGACTCCATGAAATAAGTACTTTTCTAGCCCTTTCAGTACTTAGTACTCTGAGAGTTTTTTACTCTATAATTGTTGTAGGTATACTTCTCGTTTTGTTGACATCATATCTTGAAAAGAATTTTCTGATCGCCCGTACTGCAGTTAGATTATCTATCATATTTGTCTTTCCTGCTACAATAATACTCGGCAGAATGATCGGAATACCGAAAGATAAGATAAGAGAGTCGTTTGTACATGTTAACAATACCTTTGTTAAAGTACTAACCAAAAAATATCAACCACATGAGATATTAATATTGCTTCCGCATTGTCTACAAAATACCGATTGTCTGATCAGGGTGACAATCGATATCAATAACTGTCAAGATTGTGGAAGATGTAAAATCACCAATCTGAAGAAAATAGCCCGTGAAACAGGTGTTCATATAGCCATAGCTACCGGTGGTTCTTTAGCGCGGAGGATAATCATCAAACATCGCCCTAAGTTTATTATAGCCGTTGCCTGTGAGAGGGATCTGGTTGATGGATTACTCGATGTCTTTCCCATACCGGTGTATGGCGTTTTGAATGAACGACCTTTTGGTCCTTGTGTTAATACTTCAGTTGCTATTGAAGCTATCGAAACTGCCCTGAAGAGTCTCTGTCTGGTAAAAGATGGTGAAGCAAGTCCGTTGGGAGTAAAGCAAGCATTTATTAACCACGGAGACACAGAGAACACGGAGAAAAGATTATGATGCCCCAGCGGAAGAAGAGCAAGAAGTTATGGAACGCGGATAAAACTGAAAAATAAGATTAATAGATAAAAAAGTAGGGGCGACCGGTGGTCACCCTTATTTTTTAGACTGACTAAAGTCTATGTTACAGACAAAAAGGGACGAACAAAAGTTCGTCCCTTTGATATTTATTAAACAAATAGTTTACTTGATCTGGATCTTCATTGTAGCTTTCGGTTCCAGAATCTGGAGAGTGAATGACTCGGTCAAAAAGAGGGTAACCTCTTTATTGGTATGATGTTCATAGCCGATCGAAAAGTCAGTTCCCAGAACCATTTTGAAATCTCCACCACGTGTAGAAACCAAGAGACCGGAATCTATAAAATTGGATAATATAATTTCACCTTGCAGTACATCTTCAATCTGTGGGAAGAGTGGGTAACACTCTGCGAAATAATTAACAGTTTTCCAGACCGAAGGTGGTAAAACAAGGGCATAAGGACCTTCAATTGCATTATCTTTCATCTTTAAGACACCTTCTGTAATTGCTGCCAACCACTTGGAAGGCTCTTTTGGGAAAGTCAGAGACTCTTTATTAGCCGTTAACAATCCTTCTATTTTAGCATCTTTCAAACCGTAATAAAGAGCTTTTTCTTCAAAGAAGGCAATTTTCTTTACTGCCTCTACCAAATTATCGAGCTCGATATCTTCAGCACCTCTGGTGGCATTATCTAACTCCCAGATATTGAGAGAAAAACTGATCCGTGGTTCAACAATAGGTAATGTTTCTCTTATACCATAACAAAATTGTTTGTCTTTAGGTGTTTCGACTAATTTCATTCTTCCCGTTGGAATACCGGCAAAGTCCCACCCTTTAGGACCTTCAACATCAACTATTTTACGAGCCGAAAGAAGACTGATCAATCCTGCCTTTGCTTGATCTTCAATCTGCTCCCAAGCTTCTGCACTTATCGGTGCTAAATTTCTTCTTAAGTTATTCATAGATCACCTCACTTATTTTAATTTTCCTATGCCCAGATCTTTATCTCCACCCTCACCTTCTTCATCTTCCAGTTCCGTAACCGGTTTAGTGGTAAAGAGATAAGTTCTCATTTGTTCATCCCAGCCAGGCATATTTCGTCTCAGCCATTCCAAGACCATAACCGCGTGTTCAATCTCTTCATCACGGTTATGCGCAACTATTTTCTGTAATTCTGGATCAGTAGTTGTGGCAACTCTTTGCTGATACCAATCAACTGCTTCAATTTCCTCTTTCAGACTATTTAAAGCTCTGGAAAAATCGCGGTCTTTATTGGTTAATTCATCAACTGGCTCATGATAAGCACTCATAATTCCTCCTTACTATAAGATGTAGTGATTACTTAAAATAATATAATACATAATCTTAGTAATGCTAAACAGTTTTTTCTTAGCGATGATATTATCTACTGCAGATCTCTTCTTACCTGGCATTCCAGAGTGACAAATTTACCCAGAGATGCTTTGACGACATCTCCATCTTCAAGTTTTCCAACACCTTTGGGAGTGCCGGTAAAGATAACATCCCCCCTCTCTAATGAAAAAAAGTTAGAAATGTAAACAATAATTTCATCAATCCGGAAGACCATAGAAGCTGGGCTATTATGTTGTTTTAACTCATCATTGACCCAGAGTGATATCTCTTCATGGTATATATTAGGTATCAAATCCTTGGGAACAAAGCGAGATATAGGTGCTGATGTATCGAATCCTTTAGCCAATGTCCAAGGATAACCCTTTTCTTTTCCGGCTAATTGAATATCTCTCAAGGTAACATCAATTCCTACGCCATATCCTGCTATGTGATCAAAAGCAGAATTTTTCTGTATCTTTTTTCCGTGTTTACCAATCAAGACTGCTAATTCGACCTCATAATGAATATCATTACTTGCCAGTGGCAAAATAATAGTTCCCTTATCCCGAATCACAGCTGTGGATGGTTTTAGAAAAAATACCGGTTCATCTGGAACTTCGCTCTTCATTTCATTAATATGATCAACATAGTTCATGCCCAGACAAAAAACCTTGCGAATCTCAAAATCCTCTTCAATGTACATATTTTTTCTCCTTTAACTAAGAAAATAGACTCTATTGTATTAGGCAATTTATTTTTAGTGATCAGTGATCTGAGAAAAGACTTACGAGAGGAGAAGTAAGTCTATGGGGAGGATAGCAGTAAGAGAATAGAACGCGGATTTGACGGTAAAATAAGATCAAACGGAATAATGCATTTTAGGAGCGACCGGTAGTCGCCCTTTTTTAATGCCCCTTAGGGGTATGAAATTGGATAGCCAGACACTTCAGTGTCTGGATTAAGATGAACTAAACCCACCCGCCGCCCAAATGGAGTGGAACTCCATACCTGAGACTGAAGTCGCAGGCTATTATATGGTACCCGTTACAAAGCTCCAGGAGCTATCTTCGGAGCCAAGCAAGGGAAAAGAGTTATTATTCATCAGAAAAAAACAAAGGGGTATAGCAGGAAGGAATAGAACAGCTATATTATGGTAAAATAAGATCAAACGGAATAATGCATTTTAGGAGCGACCGGTAGTCGCCCTTTATTCACACACAATGTTAAGGCTATTCAATCACCAGGTATCTTGCCTGTAATATCCTGTAAGTGACAATATATAGTGTCATCCTGAGTATTTAACTACAAGATCATTGATCACTTTTGATATTGACACAATAAAAATAGAATTGATAATTGGAGGTGATTGGAGGTGTTTATGAAAACTACATACATTTCAGTACTCATCATATTATTGTGTTCCACATTATACGGACAGTTAAGCTTTACAGCGGTAGATGCCGGATTGCATGAAGTGTATTATGGAGATGCCGTCTGGAGTGATTTCAACAATAATGGTCTTCTTGATATTCTATTAACTGGTTATACCTACGGAGAAGGGTCTCTGAATTTTCCCTATACAGAAATTTTTCGTAATAATGGTGACGGAACGTTCAGTAATATGGAAGCGGGTTTATTTGATTTAGGGGTCAGTAAAGCGGTAGCTGGTGATCTGAATAACAATGGTTGGAATGATATTGCAATCTTTGGTTATACAGGATTAGGCGGCAGTAGCTATTTCAAAGTTTATATGAATAACGGAGATGAGACATTCACAGAAATGATCAGTGGTATACCCGATCTTTATCTTGGTGATCTGGTGTTGGGAGATTTTAACAAAAACGGTTTATTGGATATACTCGTTGCCGGGCAGATGCAAGATGGACAAGGGATTACCCGGATCTACCTCAATAATGGAGATTTTACTTTTATAGACCTGGGAGTCGATATAATAGGGGTAACGCATTCAGCTGTAGCTTGTGGCGATCTGAACAACAACGGATGGCTCGATATTGTGATCAGCGGTAGGATCGGTTCTTTCAATTATGTCGCCTATATTTATATGAATAATGGAGACGGAACATTTACCGAATCTACCCAACCGTTAATAGGATTACGCTATTCCTCAATTTCATTAGGTGATTATAACAATGATGGCTACTTAGATATTCTGATGAACGGTTCAGATAATTCCGAAGAGAAATATACTCTTATTTATAAAAATAACGGAGATGGAACTTTTATCAATATCAATGCCGATATTGTCGGAACAAGACAGGGTTATGTCGCTTGGGGAGATTTCAATAATAACGGTTTACTCGATTTTGTTGTGAGTGGCGAGATTGATAATGCTTGGACGACAAGACTTTTTTTGCAAACAGGAACTGATACCTTTACTAATTCTAATTTGACTTTTGTTGATGCCCGAAGGTCAACTGTAGTACCAGCAGATTATAATAACGATGGTAAACTCGATTTTCTACTCATTGGTTGGGCTGCTTCACAAAACTATTTAGCCATCATCTATGAGAATATGATACCGACAGTTAATACACCTGCTTCTGCTCCAACAGGTCTGTTCACTACTTTGACAGATGATGGAGTGCAATTCAATTGGCAACAGGCAACAGGAGGAACGACCCCTGCAAACGGTCTGACGTATAACTTAAGGGTTGGCACTAATTCAAATGGTTATGATATAGTTTCTCCGATGGCTCACATAGATACCGGATTCAGAAGAGTAGCTGCCTTGGGAAAATATTCTTTTAACAGTGCTCAACTCAATGATCTGGAAGATGGTGTTTATTATTGGAGTGTGCAGGCGATAGATCATATCTATAGTGGTTCTCTCTTTAGCACTGAACAGATATTTACTATAGGCGATATTCCTGATCCCACAGACCCACCGTTGCTTTTTTTACCACCTGATGAGAGTGAAGATCTAGCCACCAATGTTCATTTACAATGGGAAGCAGTAACTAATGCTGTTTACTATACGGTTCAAGTAGCTACCGACACAGATTTTGATGATATTATCTATACAAGCAATCTTGCTCTGACAAACAACTGGATAAGTAGTCTCGATTTTAATCAAACCTATTACTGGAGAGTAAATTCCAATAACGGAGTTTTTCCCAGTGCCTGGTCTGAAGTATGGTCTTTCAATACAATTGAGAGTTTAGCAACAATTGAGATTTTCGAAGCAGAAGTTCTGAACATAGATAATGTAGATTTGACATGGCAAGAACCGGTGTCCATCCGAAACAGACAGGAAGAAGTCAGCGGTTACAGAATCTATCGCAACAATGCTCTTATCATGACAATTGAAGATTCCGTTGTATTGAGCTATCTTGATGAAGGATTAAATAACGGAGATTATACTTACCATATTACGGCTTTGTTTGGTGAAGATATGTTCGGTGGTTTATATGAATCACTCCCTTCCGAACCTCAATCAGTAACTATCTATCTCTTACCACCACAGAATCTGACTGCAGATTCAGGAGCAGGATATGTTGATCTCTTTTGGGAAGCGCCGACTGCAAACGATCTTCGTCAACGCGCCTTAGAAGGGTATAATATTTATCGCAACGGAGTACAAATTGGGTCAGTCTCTTCTTCGGAGCTGTTATATACCGATACAAATGTTACCAACGGTGTATTATATAATTATTTTATCAGAGCCGCCTATAGTGGAGGAGTATCAGTTCCCTCAAATTCTGTATCAATAGCACCGGCTATACCTGCTCTGTATCCACCTCGTGATCTCACTTATCAGTTGGAAGGGGATGAAGTTCATCTGCAATGGTATTCTTATCTCGATGGAGAATGGTTTTCCTGGGATAATGGTATGAATTCAGGCGGTATTGGAACTAATAGTCCTGTCCAGTTTGAAGTAGCAGCAAGGTTTGAACCGGCAGATTTACTACCATTTGACGGTAAGTTACTCCAATTCATCTCTTTTGTTCCCAGACAAGTTCAATGTAATTACTCTGTGAGAGTTTGGATCAATGGTTCAATTGTAGGAGATGTTTATGATCCGGGAGATCTGATCGTAGATCAGGCAATCAATACAACAGATCTGGTCATGATGGAGTGGAATGTTATTGAATTAATAGAACCTGTTTTGATTAATGTCAATCAAGAGCTTTGGATCGGTTATCATATTGATACAGAGACCGGTTATCCTGCAGGTAGAGATGCCGGACCTGCTGTCGTTAATAAAGGAGATCTGGTAAATCTGGAAGGTTGGGAGAGCTTGTCTATCATGAATCCTAATCTTAACTATAACTGGAATATACAAGGGTTAGCAATCAATAATACCAATGGGGAAATAATTACTCTGCAACCTCTCCCCTATAATGCGAACCAAAGAAATAACAGAACAGAGATACTATCAAGCCAAGAAGCATTTGAACCAGTCCGTTTCTTAGATTATTTCAGATATCTGACAGGATACAAGGTATATCGTAATGGAATAGAACTTGTTGAGATCACAGAACCGCAAGAAACTTTCTATATAGATACTCTTCCTAATTATGGAGTTTTTCATTATTATATTACTGCACTTTACGGTGAATACGAATCTCTCCAATCTAATATCCAGACAGTAATCTTTACTTCTGTTGATGATGAAGTGACTAATGCTCCAAAGACACATCTAAAACAGAATTATCCCAATCCATTCAACCCCGAAACCCAAATTGATTTTTCACTGGCTAATGACTGTTTTGTAAGGATTGAATTATTTAATGTTAAAGGGCAACATATCGTAACACTGATGGCGGAAGAGCTTAGAGCAGGGGAATACTCTATTAACTGGAATGGAAAGGATAGTAAAGAGAGAGAAGTTCCGGCTGGCATATACTTTTATCGCTTAAGAACCCAAGAAGAAGATTTGATCAGAAAAATGATACTATTAAAGTAGTAAAAGAGACGAATACTAATTGATATAGGCATGATAACTAATGACAGATAAAGGGAAAGGTTTACTGGCAATTAATCTTGCAGTTCTGCTCTTCGGAACAGCCGGATTGTTTGGCAAACTATTAACTTTCTCACCCATATTGATTGTACTCGGGAGAGTCTTCTTTGCTTCCATAGCATTGTTTCTCTTTCTCCTGCTTAAAAAAGATTTTATGACTATAAAGAAGAAGGCTTCACACTACTTTTTTATGTTGATTTTAGGTATATTGTTGGGAATACACTGGCTAACTTTCTTTCATGCGATTCAAATATCAACTGTGGCTATCGGGTTGCTCTCCTTTTCAACCTTTCCAGTATACGTAGCTTTTTTGGAGCCGATAATCTTCAAAGAAAGGTTCTCTATTAAGTACATTGTTTTAGCATTGGTTTCTTTTATAGGGATCAGATTACTCATTCCAAGGTTCGAACTCACGGATAATATATTGCAGGGCGTGATTTGGGGTTCTCTTTCAGGATTATTGTTCGCTTTTTTAACATTACTGAACCGCAAGATGGTTTCATATTATCGTGCTGGTACTGTAGCACTATATCAGAACTTAATAGCTTTTTTAGTACTCTTGCCATTTTCATTATCAATACTCCAGCAAGTGAATAAGATTCATGATATTATAATGTTAATAGTTTTAGGTGTGGTGTTTACAGCTCTTTCTCATACCCTTTTCATATATGGCTTGAAGATCATCAAAGCGAAAACGGCCAGTATTATTGCCTGTTTGGAGCCAGTATATGGCATCTTATTTGCCTTTTTGATATTGAGTGAAATACCTGAAGTCAGAACTATAGTAGGTGGTATGATCATTATTGGAGCAGTAATGTTCACAACATTTACCCTTAAACAAAAAAAGAAAAAATATATAGAGGTATAGAATGAATGAAATTATCCATATTAAAACGTTACTGGATTGTGATGTAAATAAAGCATTCACCATGTTTAGCGGGAAACGTGAGGTCAGTTCATGGTTAGCGGTAGATGCCAATATTGAATTGAGAATAGGTGGAAAATACGAGCTTTTCTGGGATGTTAAGGACAGAATGAATAACAGTACTGTTGGTTGCCGGATTAATGGTCTGGAACTGGGAAAATTTATCGCTTTTGAATGGAAGGGTCCTATCGAGTATAAAACCCTGATGAATAATGTTGATCCCTTGACCCAAGTAATAGTATTCTTTTCAGCCATAGAGAATCCTGTAGTTTCTGATAAACCACAAACCGAGATACATCTTATTCATACAGGATGGAGAAATACAGAAAAATGGGAAGATTGTCGTCGCTGGTTTTTTAAAGCATGGGAATCCGCTTTCAAAAAGCTAAAAACAGAGTGTTTAGCAGAGCATAGTAAAAATTCTTGGTAGAAAAAAATTGCCAGGTCAAAATAGTTTGATATTTTTTGTACAAATCCCTGATCTTCGAATTAGTTGGATTATAAGCAGATAGCGGAGTATTTATGCAATTAAAAAAGGAATTAGGACTTTTTGAGGTCTTCTGTATTGCTACTGGAGCAATGATCAGTTCCGGACTGTTTATTCTTCCCGGATTGGCATATAATTATGCCGGACCAGCAGTTGTTTTGTCCTATTTTATAGCAGGTTTGTTGGCTATGACAGGTATGTTGAGCATTGCTGAAATGGCAACAGCGATGCCGAAAGCGGGTGGAGATTATTTCTTTATTACCCGTGGTTTTGGGCCTGCAGTAGGGACAATATCCGGTCTCTTTAGTTGGTTTTCCTTATCCCTGAAAAGTGCTTTTGCTTTGATCGGCATGGCAGCATTTACTTCGTTAGTACTTCCCGGTTATGATATCAAGTTTATTGCCATAATACTTTCTCTTATCTTTATGATGATCAATATTATAGGTGTTAAAGAAAGTGGCAGATTTCAAGTATATCTAGTATCAGCACTATTGGCATTGATGGCTTTTTATATCATTGTTGGCTTGCCCAAGGTCAGTTCTGAATATTTTCTCCCCTTTTCTCCCTTCGGTTTCGATGGTATTTTCAGTACGGCAGGATTTGTGTTCACTGCCTATGGAGGTTTGCTGTATGTTGGTTCTGTTGCTGAGGAAGTAAAGAATCCCAATAAAGTAATTCCCCTTGGGATGATAATATCACTCTTAGTTGTTAGCATCTTATATACTTTGATGGTTTTTGTGACAGTTGGAGTTGTTCCAGGCTCTCAATTAGCAGGGAATTTGACACCAATATCTGCCGGAGCGCATGCTTTAATGGGTCATTGGGGGATGTTAGTTTTAAGTTTTGCTGCGATATTAGCTTTTGTATCAACAGCCAATGGTGGTTTGCTTTCTGCATCCAGATATCCGATGTCATTAAGCAGAGATGGCTTAATGCCTAATTTCCTCAGTAGAATAAGTACTCGATTTAGAACACCATATAAATCAATCATTTTGACGACAATAGCCTTGATAGTCTTTCTCCTGCTTGATCTGGAGATTTTAGTCAGGGCTGTATCAACATCAGTTATCTTAACCAATATCCTCTCCTGTTTAGCTTTGATAGTTATGCGAGAGAGCAGATTACAGAATTATCGACCAGTATTTAAGGCACCTCTTTATCCCTATATTCAGATCATAGGTATAATCGGCTTTATCTTTCTTTTATTTGAAATGGGATTATCTGCTATATTGATCACGTTTTTGCTCATTTTAATCGGGTTCTTTACTTACTGGTTTTACGGAAGAATCAGGAGTAGCAGAGAATATGCTCTCCTCTATTTATTAGAAAGGATATCATCGAAAGAAATTACAAGTTATACTTTAGAAACCGAGTTAAAGGAAATTATCAGAGAAAGAGATCAAATTAGTGAAGACCATTTTGACCAGTTGATCAAAACCTGTCATGTACTCGATATTAATGAGTATTTACAAGTCGAGCAGTTTTTTCATTTAGCAGCCGCAGAGATACAAAAAGACTTAAAACTTTCGGAAGAAGAAGTTTTTAAAGCATTGATCAAGAGAGAAAGAGAATATACGACCGTCATAGGTGAGAATCTGGCTATTCCTCATATTATTGTACCGGGAGAAGAAACATTTTCAATTCTTGTAGCTCGAAGCAAGAAGGGTATAAGATTTTCTGATCAACATCCGAGAATAACAACAGTTTTTGTTATAGCTGGTTCTAAAGATCAAAGAACATTTCATCTACGTGCCTTGGCGGCAATAGCCCAAATAGCCAATGACCCACTTTTCAATAAAAAATGGTTACATGCTAATAGTGTAGATGCTTTGAGAGATGCAATACTGCTTGCTAACCGTAATAGAGATAAATACTTTACTCACATAAGTAAGAATACCCTTATTACGAATGGGTATGATAATCGAAAAGATAATTAGTATAAGAAAACAATCAGTTGAACTAACTGTGAGTTTAACCAGAGGGAGGAGTAATGGATGAGATAAAGAAGAAACCGAAAATCAATATAACATACTTGCTGGTCATTGTTATTTTCACATTAGCCGGCTTTTTTATCGGTCAGTATCATGCTGAGAAAAGAATAACGCAAAAGATTGATCCTACACCTATTACCAAATATCTACCGGCAGATAGACATATTGAGAATCTTATGTTAAAAACCGGCTGGGAGGATCCGGAAGCAAAACTAATAGAGGATCTTGCTTCCAAGCCGGAAGTTATTCCGGTTGATCCTGTTTTAGGCGGAACGATGGGTTTTTATGATCATGATAACATTTATTTGTTAAATGATAAATGGGTTCTTGCTCCTTTTGAAGACGGGCATATAGGGGGATATCTCTTGCTGGAATTTCATATAGAAGAAGAAATCGAGTGGCATGTTCTGAGTTATTATTTGGAATAATTATCTGCAAGGAGTGAAGCAAGAAAAAAGAGTGATTAGCTATTAGCTATGTAGTTATTAGTGTTCATGAGTGACAAGCAAGTCCATTGGGAGCAGAGCAAGTATTTACCACGAATGGACACAGATGAAAAAAGATGAACACGGATAAAAGAGTGGAATGGTGATAAGGAAAAACGTATTGTTGGGGCGGTTGACTAAGTTAAGTTTGTATGCAGCCACAAAGATGAAAATTCCTCGGTTCACGAACCGTCTTTTTTATCTGAATTGAACGCGGATTTGACAGAAAAATAAGATTAAACGGATGAAAAAATGTGATCAGCTACCTGTGTTATGAGAAAAAACGGAGGAAGGATAACATGTCCATTGGGAGCAGAGCAAGCATCATCCACTAATTCACACAAATACAAAATGATATTCACAAATAAAGACAAATATGTTTAAAATACTTTGTACTGGCGGTTGACTTCGTCGAGCTCGGAAGCAGCCACAAAGATGATAATTCCTCGGTTCAAGAACCCCCCTTTTTTACAGGTATTTGTATTTCTAAAACTTATCATGAGATAAGAATCCCTGAAATCTGGAAAAAACTTGACCATTACTCTGCAGAGAATTTAAAGAAACAAGAAAAGAGAAATTAATATTTAAGGATAGATATGTGAAAATTGATTTACACCTACATACGAATTACTCGGATGGTAGGCTTGACCCTGGTGATCTTTTATCTTTATGTAGAAAACATAACTATAATGTTATTTCTATAACAGATCATGATAATATTGAAGCCTACTTATCGGTAAAAGATATTGCTCCCAAGTATGGATTAACTCTTATTCCCGGGGTTGAGTTGAGCAGCAATTATGAAGATAGTGAAGTTCATATCTTGGCATATTATTATGATGATGAACATCCTAATTTACTCTCTTTATTTGATTATATCAATGAGAACAGGATCGATCGAGCCAAAAAAATTGTTTTAAAATTAGCTGATTTAGGACTCGATATAGATATTGATTCTCTGTTAGCTGAGACAGAGAGATCGGGTATAATTGGTAGAATGCATATTGCCAGGGCTTTAGTAGCCCAAAAATATTGCTCTTCTATCAAAGAAGCTTTTGATAAATACCTGCACGATAAAAGTCCAGCTTATGAGCAAAAAGTTACTTTACCTGCAGAAAAAACGATCGAGATGATCCATTCTGCGGGTGGTATATCTGTACTGGCTCATCCTCATAAATTGGACAATATATCAATAATTATGGGTTTAATTGATATGGGGATCAAGGGTTTGGAGGTTCATTGTCCTAAATCATCTAACTATGCTATTAATCTCTTTACCCAAATAGCGAATGAAAATAACTTATTGATAACCGGTGGTTCAGATTTCCATGGAGAACAAGAAGAGATACAAGATTTTGGAAAATTTAGTATACCTGTTATGATTTGGGAAGAGTTCAGCAACTATTATCAGGAAAGTCTAAATGAAGAAGTTCGAAGCGTATAACTTGATCGATATCAATAAAAAGAAGGGTTTCCCCAGAACATATCGCTTTAATCAGTTTGTTCGATGGCTTGTTATCTTATTATCACTCTTTGCCATAACTTATGCAGTTTATTACATCTTTACTGGTATAGATGCAGATTCTTCCACTATACATAAAATTGTACCTTTTGTAATCATCTTTCTGGCTATCCATTCACTACTCCGGAATCTATTCTCACTCAACTCTATTCGTTTTAAATCAGAAGGGATAGAGTTCCGCTATATTGCTAACAGGAGTGTTTTCATTAGATGGGAAGATATCAAAAGATTAGCACTTTATCAGGGGAAAACAAGGGCAATAAAACTAACTTATCAATTAAATGAAAGAGAGAAAGAGCTGATCTTTACGATGGTTTTTCCTAATATGTTAGAGATTATTAACAGTATTGCCGAGATGTGCCCCCATTTGGCAGTAGATGAGTTTATGAGGAATGTCACGCTGACAGAAGAAGAACGTGCTGAAGCAAGGGAAAAAGAAGAACGACAGGAATGAGAATTGTTATTATAGGACCGGTATATCCTTTTCGCGGAGGAATTGCCTATTTTAGCGACTGCTTATATCGAGAGTTAATAAAAAAGAATCATCAAACCAAACTAATCAATTTTAATCAACAGTATCCAGCTTTACTATTTCCGGGTAAAACCCAAACAGAAGAGTGTTCAAATTTCTCAGATATATTTTCAACTAGAGTACTAACCCCTTATAATCCTTTTACATTTAAGAAAACACTACATGAAACCCTGACATTTCGACCTGATGTTGTCTGTTTTAGTTTCTTTCTCCCCTACTTTGTCCCATCTTATCTTTATCTGATAAGACGTTTAAAGAAAAAAGGCATTAGAACAATGATCTTAGCTCATAATATTAATTTTCACGAAAAATGGTTCATGAGTAAGCAATTGACCAAGAGATTACTGAATAGTTCTAATATCATAATGACTCTTTCAAAAAGTGTCTATGAAGATGCTTTGAAACTGATCAAATCTTCGGAAGTGCAAGTCATCCAAGGGTTTCACCCTCTTTATGATTTTCATAATCAGAATAGATATTCAAAGGAAAGTGCCAAAGAAAAACTTGGTTTAAAGAATAGAAAAGTAATCCTCTTCTTTGGCTACATCAAGCCCTACAAAGGAGTTGACCTTCTTATTAAGAGTTTTCCGTTGGTAAAGGAGAAAATATCTGATGCTTTTCTTATTATAGCTGGTGAGATATACGGTAACAAACGTTATTATAAAGAGTTAATCAAACAAACAGGTTTGGAAGTAGATATCAATCTCCAAAATGAGTATATCGGTTCTGATCAAGTTGAGTTATATTATAAAGGAGCAGATGTTTTGGTATTACCGTATCTTCAGGCAACGCAAAGCGGAGTCTTACAGACTGCCTATGCAATGGATCTGGGAGTAGTTGTTACCCCGGTAGGGAGTTTACCCGATATGGTGATTCCAGGCAAGACAGGACTAATAACGGAATCGTTATCAGAGAATGATTTGGCAAAAGCAATAGTTCAATATTTCTCCCTGGATGAAGGTATTGTTAAACAGAATATAAAGGATCATAAGACAAACTATTCTTGGGATAAGTTTGTAGAATTATTAGTAGAGAGTTTATGAAAAGATTACTTCTAATTTCCTATTATTTTCCTCCTTGTGGAGGAGCAGGGGTACAACGCTGGTTAAGATTTATCCGCTATTTACCTAAATATGGATGGATGCCGACAGTAGTTACTACTTCTGAAGGCGATTATCCTGTCTTTGACTCCTCTCTCTGTAAAAAGATCCCTGATGAGGTAAAAGTAATCAGAACAAAGACCCCTGCCTTTAATCAAATATTCAAGATGATTAAATCCGATAAAGATGATAATTATCCATACGGTAGTTTACGAACATCTAAGGAAGATAGTTTCTTGAAGAAGTCACTCTATTGGATGAGGATCAACATGGTAGTTCCGGATAGTAGGGTAGTCTGGAACAAAATTGCCTTCAATACTGCCTTGGATGAAATTAGAAAGAAAAGATATGATTTGGTTGTTACAACAGGACCTCCTCATTCTACTCACCTCGTTGGTCTGGAAATTAAGAAGAAGATCCTGATAAACTGGATTGCCGACTTTCGTGATCCCTGGACAAAGATATACTATCTGCAGGATTTACCCCAAAACAAGATTCTCCATAAAATCAACCAAAATTTTGAAAAGACAGTCCTTGAAAAAGCCGATTTAAGTTTGATTATATCCAATTCTATAGCAGACTCACTACCTGCTGGTAATAAACAGGTGCTCAGCAATGGTTATGATCCTGAAGACTATTTTAATACCGATATTATATCTTCTTCATTCTTTCGCATCAAATATGTCGGTAAGTTAACTGAAGGTCAGGACATAAAAAAACCGCTGAATTGGTTGAACGAGATTAGTAAGGAACGAAAGATCGGTAATATTGAATTTAGCTTTGTCGGAACATTATCCGGAGTAGCAAAGTATGAAAGAGATTTTCCTTATCTTCATATCAGAAGCATTGGTTATCTTAATCATTTGAGGGCGATCAGTGAGATGAGCAATGCTGACATACTAATTCTCTTGATAAACAAATGTTCTGATAACAAAGGGATATTAACCTCCAAGTTATTTGAATATATAGGTTCAAAAACTTTTATAATTGGTATTGGACCAACAGATGGTGAAGCGGCAGAAATATTGGAGAAATACAACGCAGGAAAAATGGTTGAATACGATGATAGAGAGGGCTTTGTTAACATCGTGACCGAACTCTACAAAAAATGGAACAAAAGAACCAACATTAAGAATTCGACTGAAATAAGTAAACTCTCTGCCCCTAATCAAACAAAAGAATTGTCAGAAATTTTGGAGCAAATATCACTTAATAAAAAGTGGAAATGAGGAGCCATCCTATTATATTTTTACTATTCATTCTGATTGCATTTTTTCTTCTCAACTGGGTCATCTATTTTCCAATAGTAAGAGCTTATAAACCTTCCCGTAAAACTCGCGGATTGATCATCTTGGTTTTACTTGTTCTAACTTTTGTTTTGGTTTGGGGTGAATTGTTAAAACGTATCTGGGGAGTTTACTGGTTATCTCTGATTGGCAATATTTGGCTGGGTGTCTTAGCAATATTATTCACTTTAATGGTTATCAATCTGTTGATTTTGCTGATCATTCCCAAAATCTCAAGATATTCAACTACACTGCTCCTGTTTTTAGCAGTCTTCTTATCTATTGTTAGCTATTATAATAATCTCAGACCTCCACAGATCATAGAGTATGATATCTATAGCGATAAGATCTCGGAAGATGCCGATCCATTCAAGATAGTCCTTACTTCAGAATTTCATTTAATGAGCAATACAAACATAAAAAGGTTGGAAAGAAATCTTATCGCCATTAATCGATTGGATCCGGATGCAATAATTATTGCTGGCGATTTGATCGACGAACCATATGATAAGCTAAAACATCTGGCTCCATATTTTTATACACTAAATCCACAGCTTGGTATTTATGCTGTTCCGGGTAATCATGATTATTATAGTAAAATAGGTTCCTATTACTCTTTCACACAAGATGCCGGGATAATCAATCTATTAAACGACAACATTTATATTACCGAAGATATTATCTTAGCAGGTGTTACTGATAGAACAGCTTCCATAGATCCTCCGGATGTTGAAAAGGCAATGAAAGGTATCGATACCGACAAATATATCATTTTTATCTCTCATCAACCTCTATATTATAAAGAAGCAATCTCTTATAGTGCTGATCTGATCTTGGGAGGGCACACACATCGAGGACAGATACCACCACTGAGTTTCTTTATTGGTCTGTTTTTTAGATATCCTTATGGTTTATATGAAGAGAATGGAGTTAGTATTTATACAACATCGGGTATTGATACTTGGGGACCACCCATGAGACTCTTTTCCCGTAACGAGATAGCTGTCTTTAACATATATCCTCAGAAGTAGCATAAACTTAAGTCTGTGAAAAATGGCGACCACTGGACCCCCTACAATAAACCCCTAATACCTATCACCTAAGACCTAGTTTTTTTATCTGTGTTTTTTCTTTTTTGTCTGTGTCGATGGCTTCGCCGAGCTCGGAAGCAGCCACGAAGAAGTGATTTCCTCGGTTCCGTGGATAAAACCCTGCTATTCTTCCGCAAGTTTTAACTCGTTGAACAAAGTATTTGACACTTCATTTAGTTTTATCATCCTAATATTTAGTTAAATAAAGAGGTAAAATATGCAACTGCAGTGGGTTTTTATCAACAAAGCACATTCTCAGGGGAAAAAAACAGCCCTTTTTGATACGATAACTGATAGAACTTTCAGTTATAACCAACTTCTAATTGGTAGTTTATTGCTGAAAGACAAGATTTCATACTACTCAGGTAAGTATATTGGGATCATGCTGCCTCCAGGGGCAGGAAGTATTTTGGCAATTCTTGGTAGTCTCATGAACGGTAAGGTACCTGCTCTAATAAATTATTCTACAGGAGCATTGGAAAATGCCCATTATGCGCAAAACAAGTGTTATTTTCGTACTATTATTACAAGCAGACGTATGTTAGAAAAGCTAAATTTAGAACCAATTGAGGGCATGGTTTTTATTGAAGACTGGTTAGCAAAGATAACATATTTCAAGAAATTAGGAGCTCTTATCAAGTCAAAAATTCCGCTCTCACTCTTAAAAACTACAATTCATGATGGAAACGAAGATGAAACAGCAATTATTCTTTTTACCAGCGGGAGTGAAAAAGAACCAAAAGCTGTTCAACTGACTCATCGTAATTTTATGCATAATATTGAGAATGTACCCAAAATAATCAACCTATCATCTGAGGATATTTTCATTACTAATCTTCCTTATTTTCATGTTTTCGGGTTGACGGTTAATCTCTGGCTTCCCATATATTTAGGGGCTACTATTGTAGGAGTACCCAATCCGCTTGATTATAAGAGTATTTGTGATGCTATCAAAAAATATCAGGTTTCTGTTATGGTTGGAACCCCTACATTTTTCTGGGGATATCTAAAGAAAGCAGATACCGATACTTTTAAATCTGTGAGAATTGCCATCGCCGGAGCAGACAAATTACAACCCCGAATCAGGCAGGCCTATATCAAGAAGCATAATTTGACGATTAACGAGGGTTATGGGACGACAGAGACCAGTCCGGTAATATCAACCAATACACCAACAGATGATAAACCGGGAAGTGTGGGAAGACCTTTACCGGGAGTATCTCTGAAGATCTGTGATATAGAAACAGGTAAAGAGCTTCCTGCTGGCCAGGAAGGAAAGATCCTTGTAAAGGGAGATCTGGTCATGAAAGGTTATTTTGGTGATCTGGAAGAGACTTCTCTCCGCATCAAAGATGGTTGGTACGATACAGGCGATATGGGTGTTCTTGATGAAGAGGGGTATCTCTGGCATAGAGGTAGATTAAAGAGATTTGTAAAGATAGGTGGCGAAATGATTTCTTTGGTCAAGATAGAGGGATTATTAGAAGAGATTATCCCCGAGGGTAGCGTATGTTGTGTGGTTGATGTACCTAATCTGGAAAAGGGTGCTGACATAGTTGCCTGTGTCACAACAGAACAGATCGATAAAAATGATATGATCAAACATCTACGGGATAAGTTACCTCCTATTGCAATACCGAAAGAATTTTATGTAATAGAGGATCTACCTATGATGCCAAGTGGTAAAGTAGATTTCCGAGAAGTAGAGAAGATCTGTCGAGAAAAACGGGACGAGCAAAAAGCTAAATAAGGATTAAGATATGAAAACCAAAGTTGATTTGATTCTATATAATGCGAAGGAACTGCTGACACTTAGGGGTGAGCAAATACCACGATGCGGGAAAGACATGAATGATATCGGCATCATTTATGAAGGGGCTATTGCTATTGATAAAGGGAGAATAAAAGGGGTTGGAAACTCCCAGAATATCTTAGCTAACTTTATTTCAACCGAGCAGATAGATTGCAGTGATAATGTCGTAATGCCCGGATTTGTTGATCCGCATACCCATCCGGTCTTTTATCATACCAGAGAGAATGAGTTTGAAATGCGGATCATGGGGAAATCCTATGTAGAGATCTCTCAAAGTGGCGGTGGTATAAGATCGAGTATAGCGGCAGTTCGCAACGCTACAGAAGAAGAGCTCTACCGGTTAGCCCAAAAGCGGATTATGCGCATGATCAGTTGTGGAACAACTATGATCGAAGCTAAGAGTGGATATGGTCTATCAACCGATAGTGAATTGAAAATGCTCCGTGTTATAAAAAAGCTTAAAGAAACGCTACCGATAGATATTGTAGCTACGTTTTTGGGAGCACATGAGTTTCCGACAGAATACAAAGATAACAGAGAAGAGTATATCAAGATTTTAATAGATGAAATGCTTCCTGCTGTAGCTAACGAGAAACTTGCCGAATACTGTGACATCTTTACTGAAGAGCATGTTTATACGGTTGAGGAATCGCGCAGAATATTACAGAGAGCGAAAGAGTTAGGTTTCAAGATCCGTATGCATGCTGACGAGTTAAAACCAATAGGTGGTTCAGAGTTAGCTGCTGAACTAGGAGCTGTTTCAGCCGATCATCTCGGAGCTGCTTCACCTGAAGGGATCAGAGCTATGAAAGAGAGCGGAGTCATCCCTATTCTCTTACCCGGAACAATCTTTAGTCTGGGTCTAAAGAATTATGCTAAAGCAAGAGAGATGATAGATTCAGGATTGCCGGTAGCTCTTGCTACTGACTATAATCCCGGTAGCTGTAACTGTGACAGTATGCAATTCATAATAACGCTGGCTACCCTGCAAATGAAGATGACAGTCGCCGAAGCCATTACTGCCGCAACGATCAATGCCGCATATTCTTTAGGAGCAGGGGATATACTCGGCAGTATTGAAGAGGGAAAACAGGCAGATATTTTGATAATGGATATGCCTTCTTATCGTTATCTCCCCTATCACTTCGGCAGTAATAATGTATCGATTGTGATTAAAAAAGGTAAAACGATCTACCAAAATCGTGATCTTCAGATCATAGGAGATCTTATTAATAATTAGTTTATGATAATATTTTCATCCTGATTGTTCTGCACCAAATTTTTAGCTCTGTTCAATAGAGCCGGCAAATACGGTGCAGAATTTAATGAAGGATAAGTTTATTCAAAAGTCCACTTATTATAGCAGACCATTTCATCTATTTTTTGTCTAAAGTTACTACTGGCAAATAGTTTGATCACCTTACCATAAATTGATTCTTTGGCTTTAGGATATCCAAAGGGGCTGATAGCAACGACGCGGATATTTTTCGGGATCGAGAGAAACTTCTTAACCTTATCTTCATCAAAAGCAGCCATCCAGCAACTACCAATCCCATAATTCCAGGCAGCTAGCATCATTTGTTGGAAGGCAATTGTGGTATCTACCAGATAATAGCTCTGTTTGTTAACAGTTCCACTTTTTGCAGGATCGGCACACCCAACAATGATTATTGGAGCATCTTTGATAAAGAAATTTACTTTTCCGATTAATCCAATGTTGGACGAGAACCGTTTGATCTCTTCTCTGTTATTGATCACAACAAAGCGCCAGCACTGTTTGTTTTGGAAAGATGGAGCATTACGTCCTGCTTCTAATATTCCCTGTAGAACATCATCCGGTATCGGTTCAGAAAGATAACTGCGAACACTTTTACGGGTCATTAAGAGGTCATTAAATTCCATGAAACCCCTCCCTTGCTTATAAAAAGTCGTTTTACAAAGATAATCCTAAACCTAAGGTGATTACTTGATATTGAGATATTGTGTAGTCTGCATTAAGGTGAATAAAGGGTAGAATTGCATATCGGAATCCGGCTGTCATACGGAAGTTATTATCCCCTTTGACTTCGAATTCGACCGGATCGGGATCTGATATGTGATCATACTTAGCTTTTAATGTCGTCTCTTCATAGCCGAGACCACCATATAATGTCCACATCAACAAGGACTTACTGGCATGGGCATTGACGGCAAAGCTTGTTATATCAACAAGCTCACCGACAGAAAATGATTGATATGCACCCTGTACAGCCAGATTAATTGGGAATAGCGGAATGTATTGATCTATACTATGCTTTAAACCAACTCCCCAAAAGGTTACATCTCCATAGTCCTGTAATTCTAATGGAGGCAGATAACGTACCAGCAATTCATTACCGGCAGGTAACCCAAAGCGGAATTGAGGAACAAATAATGGCAGCATCGAGACATTAAAACCATCGGGGTAACCTGTTATACCTTTATCTCCGAAGACAGTAGAAGTATTTCCCTCTACTAAAGAAGCTTCGAAAGTCTTGTCAGAACTCGGTATCATGGCTAACATTGTATGGAAAGTAAAACCAAATCTGATCGGTCTCAGAATACTCGGTTTTAAGACATCGGCTGTGTTATACAATCCAGAATTCAAATTAGAACCATAAGCAGTTACCAAAGGTTTGACGTAAGCTTTGCCATCTTCTTCCAATAATTGTTGCAGATTTTCGTCAAATTCCGATGCAAACAGACAGCTTATGAACAACAGAACCGATAACAGAATAATTAATATCTTCATAAGAACCTCCAATTTAATCTTTTTATCTCAACAATACCCTATTTTGTCAACTGTAATTGTTTATATCAAATGGGTAAACACAGGTCACCCCTCCAATTTTTTATCCCTTATGCTTTAAAACCCAACACCTGAAACCTAGTTTTTTTATCCGTATAATCTTCATTTTCCGTCAAATCCGCGTTCTATTTCTACCTATTAAGCTTCCGCTGGTGCATCAATTTTTTTTATCTGCTTTCATTGTTTTTTCATCGGTGTGGATAGCTTTGCCAACCCTGTCCTGAGCTTTAGCGATGGGTGACATATCATAGCCTGAGGTTTCAACCTCAGGTAATGGAGCTCCGCTCCATTTGGGTGACGGGCGGGAACAGATCCATTCAATACCTGACACTGAAGTGCCAGGCTATCTTATTTCATACCCCTGCGGGGCATGATTATTTATTGTCTTGCTTTGCTACATTAAACAAACCCGGAGCATAGCGAACCGAGGAAATTGCTTCATTGTGGCTGCTTCCGAGCTCGACGAAGTCAACACATTCGTTGGCTTTGTGGCTGCTTCCGAGCTCGACGAAGTCAACCGCCCCTACAATGCATTTATCCGTTTGATCTTATTTTTCTGTCCAATCCGTGTTCTATTCTCTTCTTGCTTCGCCTTCCGCTGGTTCGTCAATTTTATTTCATCAGGATCATCTTCTTCGTTTCGGAGTAGTTTTGGGTAGTCATATTATAGAAATAGATACCACTACTTACTATCTGACCATTGTCATTCTCTCCGTTCCAGACAATTCTATGTTCACCGACATGTAACATATCATTGATCAGGGTTTTAACCTTTTGACCTTTGATATTATAAATGTTGATAGAGACAACACCGGCTTCAGCCAAATAAAATTCTATGTTTGTATCTGGATTAAAAGGATTGGGATAGTTACCCCTTAGTATAGTAGCATTTGTTATCGTCTCTATGTCATCAACACTGGTTTCTTCACGCCATTCACCATCGAAATAGATATCTATATCATCTACTGACCAGTGTTCAGCCCAAGCAACAGCGCTTTTCGGCACACCATTGATCGGCAATACAATAATCGCACTGATATCACTCTCACTGACATCTGTTTCGGTTTGTTTTATGGGTGCAGGTTCAGACCAATCTTCAAAATCGAGATCGAGTGCTTTAGTAACATAGACCTCATCAGGCAACATTGTATAGACGACATAGACATCACTGCCGACTGAACCGGTCTTAAAGGATGAAATATTTGGGAAGCGTTCATGATATACTTGTTGTGCTAAAGGAAGATTATCGGTAAAAGTACTTCCGGCGTTATTGGAATAGGCGTAATGTATATCTACGTCGAGCTCAGTGAACCAATATTCGAATACTACAATAATATTATTGTTATCTACAACTCGTATTTGCGGTAATCCCAGATCTTTATCAGAAGAGATAGTGATCGGAGAACCCCAAGTGCTACCTGAATTGTTGGAAACTAAAACTTTGATAGCTTCATGATCACCTTCTCTATCGACATAAGTGATGGCGATATTAGTCCCAAAAACATCAATCGAAGTATGTAAATTATCACTATCAACCAAGGGACTAATGGTCGCTAATATCTGAGGTGCTTGCCATGAAATACCGAGGTCAACACTTCTCTTGTATAACAATTGTCTCGGAGAAGCAGACCCATTGATATAAACGGCATGGATATACGGTTCATTGGAAAAAGTCAGATAATCGGAGCATAGAGATGGTTTTGTTAACTTTGCGATAGTTACATCAACAGACGATTCTTCGTTTTCCGAAACGTTAGCGGTTGAAAAGCTTCTGAAATAAACATCCCAATCATCGACATCATACTGTCGTACATAAATCATACCTATCTTATCGGCAGATATCTGATATAGCTTAGGCATCATATAGGGATGTTCTACAATTCCAGGAATGAGATAATAATTATCATTCGTCATTGTCCAGTTTTCTCCGTGATCAACACTCCTTTTGATAGCAATATCCTTCGGAACAGTATTAGCTTCCCAAATCTCTGCTGCTATGAAAATTCGCTCATCGTTATTGACATCATAACACATCGAAGGGTGTTTTTCATGATTTGTTGAGTTAAAGACCCAGATATTGTCATCCCAGCGGAATAATTCTTTTTGCGGATCACTTTGTTCTGCTCTTGCTTTGTTTAAATTATAATCCTCAATAGATATTTCTTCTGCTGCTCTTTTCTCAAGAATCTTCAATTTTTCCCGCATTGCTTCATCATTTTCCAATGAGTTAACATTGATACCGGCAAAGATGCTTGTCGAAGTAAACATAACGGCTAACAAGAGTATAAACACTCTTTCAATTATCATTGTTTTCATAATCTTCTCCTCCAAAGTTTATAGGTTTAATTTTATTTTATCCCTAAGACACAAATGATATCACTAAACATAAGTCATTTTGTCAATTAGTATTTCAAGCAGGGATCTGCTTATGACTTTTTCAGCAATGATTTCGTAAGTTCAGCTCTTTCGGATGTGGATTGAGATAGTATTGCTCTGCCAAATATGGTTTGTGATATTTCCTAACATAATGGTTAATAAGGGTAATTGGAACAATCAAGGGTAGGTGTTCTGTTTTAAACTGCTCAATGATCTCCAGTAGTTCAGCTTTTTCATCGGATGTTAGATCTTTCTTGAAATAACCCAAGATATGAAGCAGTACATTTTGATGTTTACGACGGGTAGCTATTCTCTTTGTTCCTTCCATCAAGAGAGTCAGATATCTTTCTGCAATTTCAGCGAAGGGATTTTTAGCAGCATCAGCAACGAGTTTTCCTAAAACTCTATAATGTTCAGGACTGTGAGCCATGATCAATAACTTATGTTTGGTATGAAACTTGACCAGCTCTCCAACTTTAGGTTTGTTATTGAGCATTTGTTGCCAACGATGCATAATAAAGATCCGTTCAATAAAATTTTCTCTTAAAAGCGGATCATTAAGTCTGCCATCTTCTTCTACAGGCAAAAGAGGGAAGGAGTTCATAAATTCACGAGCAAATAAGCCGACACCATTTTTCTGGGCTGTGCCTCCCTTTTCTGAGTAAACCTTAACCCTTTCCATTCCGCTGCTGGGAGATTTACTTTTGAAAACGAAACCACAAAGTTGTTCTTTATGTATATCTTTCACTTTTTTTCTTGAAAAATTGAGCATCCGGTCAGTATGATCTATGCCGGTGTTGGTAGTCAGCAGTTTCGGATTTTGCGGATCACCCACCAAACGCATTGCCTCTCGCGGTATTGGTAAACCACTTTCGACTTCCGGACATACCGGAACATACTCAACGTAAGGACCGAGAGTCTCCACCAAGAAACGATCATATTTATGCTGTCCGTCATAACGAACTTTTTCTCCTAAGAGACATGTACTGATGCCTAATCTTATTCTATCTTCATTCATTCCTAACCTCCATGGAGCAAACTGATTTCCTGTATACTCTTTTTGGCAAGGTTTTTGTAGCTTAGACATCGGTCTTTGTATAAAAAAGGGCAACCACCGGTCGCCCCTACAATGCATTTTATCCGTTTGATCTTCTTTTCCCGTCAGATCCGCGTTCTATTCCTTCCTGCTATGCTTCCGCTGGTGCATCAATGTATTCAATCCGTGTGTATCCGTGTTCAATGCTTGCTCCACTCCCAATAGACTTGCTATACCTATCTCCTTTGTTGGCTTCGCCGAGCTCGGAAGCAGCCACAAAGAAGCGTTATCCTCGGTTCGATACATTCTGCTGTAAGTTAAGCAAGAAGCTGCCAGCAGAATACTCAGGATGACACGTTTTTATAATGTATCTATCATATTGTTTTTTAATGATATAACATTTACTTCTTGCTATTATTCCGCTGGGGCATCTCATTCTTTTCTCCGTGTTCTCTGTTTCTCCGTGGTCCAATGCTTGCTTTGCTTCCCATGGACATGCTTATCTCTTTTTTATTGACTGGAAAGTCCAGAGCTGTAAATTAAAGAAAATTCTGCAAGGTAAGGTAAGATGAAGAAAAAGAAGAAGTTAGAACCAATCGTGAAGAGAGACTTTCTTGAACCATTAGTTAATCATCGTTATAACCATTTACTCTTTATAGGGTTGATACTTGTCTTATTATCGATCTTCTTTATTAGGATGGGATATCTCGGTTATGCTCCTAAATCTAATGATAATCTGCAATGGCGTGGTGCTGCAGAGGTGCAGATCAGATATAATGAAGAGAATCCAGATTTAGCTCTCTGGAACAGTAATCTGTTTTCCGGTATGCCCGGTTATTTGATCAGCTATCCGGCGCGTTATCCCTTTGTGAAAAACATCTTTGATTTCTTTACCACTTACCTGATCAACTGGCGGGTATTTTATATGTTTCTTGCCGGGTTAGGAATGTATATTCTCATGTTGTCACTCGGTTTTAAGCCGTTACAGGCATTCATTTCCGGGATGGCATTTGCTCTCTCCTGTCATTTCATAGGGTTGATAGAGATCGGTCACGATACGAAATACCGAGCAATAATATATATCCCTTGGATATTCTGGGCTGTCAATTATCTCTTTAAGAACAGAGATCTTCTTGGTATGGGTTTAACGGCGATGTTTCTTATCCTGCAGTTCCGGGAAAATCATGCCCAGATAACATATTACACGATGTTAATGATCTTAGTTTACGGAATTTTTAGTCTCTTCTGGCATTTGAAAGATTACAAGAGTAAGGAGTTCTTAACAGCAGTAATTCTCTTTGTCATAACCCTGTTAATAGTTGGATTGGCGGTAGCACAGCCCTATTTAAGTGTTTGGGAATATGGGCATTATACTATCCGTGGTGGTGATACAGGGTTGGGTCGAGATTACGCCACCAGCTGGTCTTTTCATCCCTTGGAGATCCTGACTTTTATCATACCGGAGTTTTTTGGTGGCATTTCACCCTTCTATTGGGGCTGGATGCCGTTTACCCAAACACATATGTATATGGGTATCATAATCTTTGCACTGGCGTTATTGGCGATCTTTCACTGGAAATCCCGCATTGTCAAAATGTTAACTGCTGTCTCACTGGTCAGTCTCTTTTTCTCTTTCGGCAGACATTTTCCTTTGCTCTCTAATTACTTGCTCTCCTACTTTCCTTTCTTTAACAAGTTCCGCGTACCGGCAATGATCCTTATCTTGCTGCAGTTCAGTATGGCAATCTTAGCCGGATACGGGATCAAGCTGATCATCGACAAGATGGAAGAGGGGAACGAGAAATTTAACAAATTGATCCGCAAGTTATTGCTATTTTCAGGGATAGCGTTTTTATTGTTTGTTATCTTATCGGCTGCCGGTTTCTGGAATGTTCTCCCCTTTCAACATGCTTCCGACACCGGTCGTTATGAACCAAATCAGATCGACTTTTTACAAGATGTTCGTCAAAGCCAGTTTAAGACAAGTGGTGTTATTGCCTTTGCTTTTCTAACTGTTTTCTTCCTGTTAACTTATCTCCTGCTCAAGAGAAAGGGTATAACCCCTTATGTCTATATGACAATCTTAGCAGTTTTAGTTATATCGGATCTAATGTTAGTTAACCGCAAACATTTAAAGAACTTAGTGCCCCAACAAGAGATCCAGGCAGCATTTCAAGATACTGAAGCGGACAGATTTCTCTTAGAAGATGAGGATCTGTTCAGGATCTATCCGATAGGAGGAGAGTTCGGGCAGAGCAGATGGGCGTATTATCACCAAACTATAGGTGGCTATCATGGTGCTAAATTACAGAGATATCAGGATATACTCGATCATTCTCTCAATGCCGAGGTTCAATACCGGGTACCGATCAATTGGAATGTAGTGAAGATGCTAAATGTCAAATACCTGATCTCACCTGTTCAGTTACCATTTGATAATCTCAGCTATGTTCTATACGATCGGGATAGACGAGTGACAATCTATGAGAATGCCGATTATCTTTCCCGTGCATGGTTTGTTGAGCATATCGAAGTAGTAGAAGAGTCGAGACAAATCTTCCGTTTTCTCAATCATCCGGAGTTTGATCCGGCAAAAATAGCCCTTGTTGAGAAGCCGATGTTTGGTATAGAAGCACCGGAAGAGAGCTCCATCGAACTGACAGATTATGGGCTTCATAACATAGAATTTGCCTTAACTACTGACAAAAATAGTCTGCTCGTAGTCAGTGAGATCTATTATCCTGCCGGTTGGAACGCCTATCTGAACGGGAGTAAAGTTGAGATTATACCGGTCAATCATATTCTCAGAGGGGTAGTCATACCTCCTGGCGAACATCTTTTGGAGATGAGATTTGAACCGGCAAGTTATCGCATAAGTTTGATAATGAGTCTACTTGGTCTGATAACGACAGTGCTGCTGGTCATCATTGGACTCATCCAGTATTACAGAAAGAACTATCGCGGCGAAATAGTCTATGTCATTAAAAATGACTAAGATAGGAGAAATTCTTGAAGAATTGCTCCGACAGGAGTTAAGAGCAGGATTATATGTCATCGCTACCGATATCGGTAATCCCGGAGATATCTCACTCCGAGCACTGGCTATACTCAGCAAAGTTGATCTGATAATCTGCGAAGAACGAAAGGTCGGGTTGACTTTCCTGAAGAAATACGGGATCGAGAAACCGCTGGAACTATTAAACGAGCATAATGAAGTTAAGCAGAGCAAGATCCTCTTAGAGAAGCTTCTTACCAAAAAAATGACAGCTGCCCTGATATCGGATAACGGCACCCCTCTCTTTGCTGATCCGGGGAGTAAACTGGTTTATCAATGTCATTATTATCAAATTCCGGTCTTTTCTGTACCGGGAGCATCTTCTATCATGGCTGCTCTGATGATTGCAGGGAGGAAGAAACAGAGCTTCCATTACTATGGTTTTTTGCCGGCAAATAAAGAAGAACGGATCATAGAACTGAAGAAACTCAAAAGAGAAGCCGATGTTGATTATCTCTTTCTGGAAGCACCATATAGATTAGAGGCATTTCTCAGAGACATGCAAATGATTCTGGGTAAGGAGCGGCAGGGGATCATTGCCTATAAGCTGACCCATCCTGAAGAAAAACTCTTTACGGGTACGTTGCAAGAGTTACAGACGATGATAGAAGAACTTCCCAAAG